>CAJWZC010000038.1 GCA_913049915.1 uncultured Colwellia sp. | reverse complement strand
TAACATTGAGCTAGTGAACTCTTTAATTAGCAAAAAGAGGATGTTTATTGCATCGTTGAAAGCACTATTTTTGGAACTATACGGGATATAAATGTACTTATTTTGAATATTAATGATTATCACATCTATAATAAAATTAAACACTTTAGTGATTTAAATCATTTATCTACAACAGTTGTAGATAATTAGACTCGATAGTTACTTGTGTACGTTAAAAATTTAAATCTTGATCATATGATATAATAGATAGTGAGCCAGAGACTATCTTGTATAACGGTAAGTTTTACATAAAGTAGTTTTAAACAGTCTACGAATTAAACTTGCCTTGTTTG
Organism: uncultured Colwellia sp.; assembly: GCA_913049915.1. Taxonomy (GTDB): domain Bacteria; phylum Pseudomonadota; class Gammaproteobacteria; order Enterobacterales; family Alteromonadaceae; genus Colwellia. The sequence goes on along the minus strand of CAJWZC010000038.1, from coordinate 32,435 downwards.
GTCTGTTTATTTATAAAGTTATTTATAAATCATTGTATTTAATATTATAATTTTACTTTTGTTGTTTTATGTCTATTAGATTCATACACAATATTAAATGTAAATCATGTAATCTCGTTGATACTTGTATTTCAGGGAATATAGATGATGAAAAAATAAGAGCATTTAACAACGTTATTATCCGTAAAAAGCCTTATTACAATAAAAGCTATATTTAGCAATAAGGGGATACATTAAGTTCGCTATGTATTATTCAAAGCTGAAGCTTCTAAAACATTCACACAGCTTTGCCGTAGTTGGCTTTTGTCTAGCTTGTTTTAATAACAAAGTGTCTTTAAGGGTTTTTTGTTTTATTTTTGGTATTAATCATGACTAAAATATTATCTATTGGTACTCAAAAAAATATGATGTTAACGTCGGAATATGCCGTTGTAGAGGTATCTGTAAACGACTTAGATTTCGTTTTTGATTGCGAATATGCCGCTGTTTTTATTTTTACAACAAGCGAATCTACCTTCCTATCTTGGTTAAGTAAAGTTCGCTCTAATAGTATTAACTTTCATAGCTTAATTTATACGGAAAACAGTGATTTTTCTGATTTAGCTATGGTCGACGGCCTTATTCCAAATAATATCGATGATAAGATTAATTATTATTTATTGCGAAAAGAAGAGTTAAATCTAAATACCAATGATAATTTAGAAAATAAATTATTAAGTTACTTATGGATGAGTAAAGAAAGAAGTTTACGCCCGAGTCGAATCATTAATAAAGGAGTTAATTATAAATATCCATTTATTGAATTGTGGGATCAAGGGGAAGGTAAAGATTTATGGCTTAATCGTATGGTTAAAGCCGGGCATTTAGCTCAAGAAAAACTTATCGATAGGATCAGGCAATGTGGTTCGTGTCAATCATCGTTATTGAATTATGTTGATTGTTGCAGTGACTGTGGCTCTATTGATTTAAAAATTGAACGAGCTTTACATTGTTTTGCGTGTGGTCACGTAGGTGATCAAAATGAATTTATCCGCTCTGGAGGAATGGTTTGTCCTAATTGTTTAAACACCTTGCGACATATTGGAACAGATTACGATAGACCTATTGAAAATCAACGCTGTAATAATTGCAATAATATATTTATAGATGCCAAAGTTTCTGTTCATTGTTTTACTTGTGGGCAAAAAAATGACATCGATGACTTGGTACAAAAAGAATACTTTAGTTTTACGTTAGCGCATAACGGTATTATCAAGATAAAGACGGGAAATGAACCTCAATTACTTGTAACATCTGTTGGTGAGCTCGTTACAAGAGAGCATTTTTCTTGGATGACAAACTGGTTGAATAAAATGGCCGTTCGTAAGAATGAACATCATCTATTTGTTGGTTTAAAATTTGTTAACTTATTGGAGTTAACAAAAGCCATGTCCACCGTAGCATTAACAGGTCAATTGGAAGCGTTTAATGAACGTTTACGTAAATTACTAAGAACGACAGATATATTCTGCCAGTATAGTGATGATACTTTATTTTTCTTACTCTCAGGGGTATCTGAGCAAAGTATAAAAATTATTCAAGAAAAAATAGGAACGATTTCAAAAGAACAACAAGGTAATCCTCTAGAACTTATAGCCTCGTTACACTTATTACCTGAAAGTACACTATCAAATAATGTAGAGTTTTGGCTTGCTGAAAGAGCTCAGAAAATGGGTAACTAATGGAATTTAGTTATCTTGAATATTTAGTTCTTGCGACTATAAATATGTTGCAAGAACACTTTGATGTAGTTGTTATCTATTTACCTATGTTGGTGATTTTTGAATTACCCTTAATGTTTATTGTATTTTCAGGTATTACGTTTTGGTATCGTCGGACCAAATTGTCAGAACCTTTAACAATAACACCAAGTGTGAGCTGCATAATCACATGTTATGGTGAAGGTGATGGTATCAAGCAAACTATTTTGACTTTATGTGAACAAATATATCCAGGAACGATTGAAATTATTCCAGTAATTGATGGCGCGAAGCAAAATGCCGATACCTATCAAGCCGCTAAAGATTGTATCTCACTAGTAAAAACATATCATAATCGTACCATTAATATTGTTCCTAAATGGCAACGTGGCGGACGAGTGAGTACTTTAAATGCAGGTCTATATGCTGCAAAGGGAGAAATCATTATAAATGCAGATGGAGATACATCTTTTGATAATAATATGGTTTATGAAATTATAAAAGAATTTGAAGACCCCAATGTTCCCGCTGTTGGTGGTTCTTTAAGGGTTCGAAATATTAAAAAGAGTTTTGTTACACATATGCAAGCTTTAGAGTATATGATCTCTATGCAGGCCGGTAAAACAGGCTTAGCAGAATGGAATTTAATTAATAATATATCGGGTGCTTTTGGTGCTTTTCGTCGTCAATTTTTACAACAGATTGGTGGTTGGGATACACATACAGCAGAAGACCTCGATTTAACTATGCGTATCAAGCAATATATGTCACGGCATCCTAATATTCTTATTCCCTTTGCGACTAAAGCAATTGGTCATACAGATGCTCCCGAAACTTGGGGAGAATTGTTTCAGCAAAGAATGCGCTGGGATGGTGACTTATTATTCTTGTATTTACGTAAACATCCTTATGCCTTTAGTCCAAATTTACTTGGCTTTAAAACGTTTATATTTACACTTGTTTACGGTGTATTACAGAACATTCTGATACCATTATTAGTGATTTTTTTTTATATTTGGTTATTAACGACCTACGGTTTTTATTTATTTGCATCAATGATGATTGTTCAGTTTTTTGTTTACCTCATTTTAAGCTTGTTACATTTCTTGTTTTTCTTATTTGCCATTTCTGAAAGGCCGAAAGAAGATATAAAAGTTCTATATTGGCTAATGTTCTTTCCTTTTCCCATATATACATTAATCACCCGTGGTTTCTCCGCCTTCGCGATACTTAATGAAGTATTTAGGCGAGGTCATGAAGAAAGCAATATGGCCCCTTGGTGGGTAATAAAAAAAGGTAATAAATTTTAATGAAAATTTCCTTTAAAACCGAAAAACAAATAAATCCAACGAAAAATGACGGATTCAAAGTTGCTTATGCACCAGCAAAACGCATAGCATTTAAAATTCGTTGGTATTTATTGTTATCTTTAATTTTATCGCCACTTGTGATTTTTGGTTGGTACATGATTAAGCAAAAAGTATTGATTACAGCGGTTGGTATTTTAACAACAGAACCTATTGTATTGGTCTCGGCCGAAGAGGGGTTCATTAGATCAATTGACGTTGTTCCAGGTGAAAGAGTTCAGTCAAAACAAAAATTATTACAAATGTATTCACCTATATTAATGAAGGACCAGGAATTACTAAGCCGTAATTACGAGCTATTTTCAACTTATCATAAACAAGGATTAGACTCAATAGAAGTATTATACATGCGTCAAATAGCCACTTATAAAAAAGCAGCTCTATCGCAGCGTTTAATCTCTAAAGAATATCAGGAGTATAATGAACGTGGTGTTTTGCCGTTGAGCGATAAACTTTTGATTCAACGCTCTAATGTTGAAGCTACAGGCCGTTACCAAGAAGTGCTTATTAGCTATGAAACAGCTGTCGAAGAACATAAAAAAGGTGATTTGGCGAAATCTTTATTACATATAGAGAGAGCATTAATCCAAGTTAAAGTCAAACAACAAATGTTAAGCGTTTTTACTCCAAAAGCTGCCATAGTTAATAATATCATGGTCAAAGAAGGGCAATTTGTTGATAAAAGTGAGCCCTTAATTTCAATTTCTAATCTCGCCAAACCTGTTGTTCATGTATATTTAGCCCCAGAACGTATGGATTATGTAAAAATGGGTCAAACTGCAATTATCACTTTACCTAATGGAAAAACATACGATGGAGTTGTAAACACACCAACCCAGTTATCTGAACAATTACCTGGCGTGTTGTCGGGGCCATTTAAAGGTAGTGAATCCGCCATTAAGGTGACTTTAGACATTACACCTATACCTGAGGTGATTATTGAAGGCTTACCTGTAAAAATTAGATTTCATTACACTGCAGAAAAATCGCTTTTTTGATAATTATGTTTGCTTTCCAATAGCAGTTTTAAAAATAATAAGTACTACAAAACAAGATGTGATAGAAAAAATCCCTACTATTACTAGTAAGCCTTTTCAATGATGGTACCGCGAGACTTACTTGAATTGACATGGTCTAATCTATTAAGCTATGTCACCCTCAAATGGCGTAGTTTTTTAGCACTAATAAATATTAGTACTAATGTTCCCTTAGTGCGTATTTTTGACAGTCAGGTTATTCGACTTATTAGTAAAATTTATAGTCAATCAATGCATATTTATATCTGTGGGCTAACGTCTGGTATCGTATCAAAGTGAACATAAATCTGACTGATTTTGATTACTGATTAGGTTAGCTTTATGGCAAAAGCGGGCGTACTTTTATCAAAAATATCTATTTTAGAGCAGAAACACAACTCACCATGTCTTACCTTAAATGTATATAAGAAAATGTGTGTATTAATATCTACCCTTCATATTCTATATAAGAAAATTTAGTTTACTTTCAAAAACTCTCACACTAATAAACGCTATAGCAAGTTAAATTGCTTCCACGTTATTCCTCTTGAACCATATTATGGCGATGAAAGAAAATTCACATGTACATTTAAGTTATAATATCGTTGACAATAATTACATTATAAGTATGATAACAAAACGTTAATGACGATTCGTCACATTTTCAAAGCAGATATTATGACACCCCCTAAGTTACTCGATGAAACAGCACTTAAAGAAAGAGAGTTGTTAATAATCAACTCTGCTGTGCTACTCATTAAGCAAAATGGTATTGAAAACCTGACTATGGATAAAGTGGTCGCTCAAGTACCTTTTTCAAAAGGTACTGTCTATAAACACTTTATTGGTAAAGAAGATTTACTCTCAGCTATTGGTAATTATTCCATCGAAGTCTTAGGCGATTTATTTTATCGCGTATATCAATTCAAAGGCTGTGCACGTTCACGAATGCTGGTATTAAACTTCTCCTATCTTATTTATGCTATTTTATACCCAGCACTTTTTCAATGTGTTATGTGTGCCAAATCGCCCAATGTAGCGGGGAAATCAAGTAAAAAAAATATTAATGAGGGTGAACGGTTAGAAGTTAAGTTGATGACTTCCATTCACGGCATTGTAGAAGACGGTTTAAATGATAATAGCTTGGTACTTTCTATGAAAATGGATATACAGCAATTATGTTTTAGTAATTGGTCTATGGCTTATGGGGCTATTACCTTGCTCTCAGCTGAAGTCGAACAATGTAGCGGTAGAACTAATCTAATTGTAGAACGTGAGCTGTTTAACTTAAGTAATATGTTATTCGATGGTATGGGTTGGAAACCGCTAACGAAAAATAGTAGCCATTGTGCAGAATTACAAATCGCTTTAGCTGAATTATTTCCGCAAGAGTTAGCGCAAATTAAAGCAAAAGGGCGTGAGCTAAACTTTGGTAGTTTTAGTTAGCCTTTTTTAGTAAACCAGATAATAAAAATGTGCGGTCATTAACCGCATTTTTTTGATAGATAAGATGACGATTCGTCATCTAAAAGACTCTTCATTAATGAAGAAAAACTTATAGTACAGGAGCTTAACAATGAGAGACAAACTCTATAATTTTGTCGGCAACAATCCATTTTGGGTGATACTGGTTTGTATTACTTTCGCGATAGTGGCTGGTATGGGAGCGCAAAAGTTAGAATTTAAACAGGACTACCGTGTATTCTTTAGTGAAGAAAACCCACAACTAACTGCCTTTGAGACAATGCAAAAAGTATACGCCAAAAGCGATAATGTTTCGTTCGTTGTCGTACCAAAAGATGGTAATGTTTTTACCACTGAGCATTTAGCCGCGTTAAAGGTATTAACGAAAGCAAGTTGGCAAGTACCTTATTCTACACGTGTTGATTCAGTCACTAACTTTCAATACACCTATGCCGAAGAAGATGACATGATCGTTGAAGATCTAGTCATGTCGACTAAAAAATTAACGATCGAAAAGCTAGCTAAAATTAAGCAGATTGCCATTAGCGAGCCTTTACTCGTTAATAAAATAATCTCTAAAACAGGCCATGTTTCAGTTGTTAATGTCACCGTACAATTACCTGGTGTTGACCCGATGGCAGAAACGCCTGAAGTTGCTACTAGCGTACGTGCCATTCAAGCGAAATTTTTAGCTGAGCACCCAGACGTTGAAGTATATCTATCGGGCATGATCATGATGAACACCTCATTTGGTGAGTCTTCAATTAGTGATGGTTCAACGCTTATTCCACTGATGTTTCTTGTGGTCATCGTAACTATTGGCTTATTGCTAAGAACCATCACCGGTACTATCTCTACGGTACTTATAATCATTATGAGTATTGTTACTACCATGGGACTTGCCGGCTGGTTAGGTTTTTACCTAACAGGACCATCATCATCAGCACCAACAATGATAATGACCTTAGCCGTAGCAGATTGTATTCATATATTAACATCAATGTTTTATGAAATGCGTCAAGGTGCAGATAAACGTACCGCTATTGCCCGTAGTATTAAAATCAACTTCCAACCTATCTTCTTAACGAGTATTACTACAGCCATTGGCTTTTTAAGCATGAACTTTTCTGACTCTCCACCATTTAGAGATTTAGGAAACTTAGTGGCTATTGGAGTTATGTTAGCGTTTGTATTTTCTGTTACTATTTTCCCTGCATTATTAACTGTTTTACCGGTGCGAGTGAAAAAGCAATCAGAACATAAGAAAGATATTATGGCTAAATTGGCAGACTTTGTTATTGCCAAACGTAAAGCTTTATTACCTTTAACCAGTGTATTGATTATCGCTTCAATAATGTTCATTCCTAACAATGAACTCAATGATGATTTTGTTAAATATTTCGATGAAACTGTGCCATATCGCGCCGCAACAGATTATATGCAAGAAAACTTATCTGGCATGATGGTTGTTGAGATCTCAGTGAAAACCGGTGAATCAAGTGGTATTAATAATCCTGAGTATCTAAATAGTATTAGTGACTTTAGTGATTGGTTACGTGCTCGTGCTGAAACGGACCATGTAAATACCATTACCGATACCTTAAAGCGCTTGAATAAGAATATGCACAGTGATGATCCTAGTTGGTATAAATTACCCGACAGCCAGGAAATGTCGGCGCAATACCTATTATTATATGAAATGTCATTACCTTATGGCTTAGATTTAAATAACCAATTAGACGTTGATAAATCTTCATCAAGAATTGTCGCGACCTTTAAAAACATGACCAGTAATGAACTGATTAATATTGAAGCAGACATGGTTGAATGGTTTGCCAAACACGCACCACAGTATGAAGTCGACTTTGCTAGCCCAAGTTTAATGTTCGCCCATATAGGTCAACGTAACATCATTAGTATGCTTATTGGTACAACACTGGCGTTAATCCTAATTTCAATTTTATTAGGTGTAGCACTTAAAAGCTGGCGCTTTGGTTTGATCAGTTTACTACCAAACTTAGCACCTGCAGCGATTGCCTTTGGTCTTTGGGGCTTACTTAGCGCGCAAGTTGGTTTAGGTTTATCGGTAGTTATTGGTATGACTTTAGGCATTGTTGTTGACGATACTGTACATTTTTTAAGTAAGTACCTTCATGCGAGACGAGAAAAAAATGCTACGTCGAAAGAAGCCGTACACTATGCTTTTGATAATGTCGGACGAGCACTATGGATAACCACCTTTGTATTGGTAGCAGGCTTTACGGTACTGGCACAGTCATCATTTAAAATGAATGCGGATATGGGCTTCTTAACAGCGCTTACTATTTTTATCGCACTTGTGGTCGATTTCTTATTCTTACCACCATTATTGATGTTACTTGATAAAGGTAAATATAAAGCGAGCGAAAGTTCTAGTACTGTAGTTGATGTACCTATTAAAAAGGCGATTGAAGCGATTTAAATAAGTCTAGGTTTACTCATACTCTCAAATGCTTTACAAAAAATTTCATAATAGTTTTATAAGGATTTTATATGTTAACTAAAAAAATATTATTCAGTGCTGTAATAATGCTAAGCGCGTTAAGTTTAACTCTTGTCTCAAATACTTCTTTTGCTTTAAGCGCAGAAGAGCAAAAAGGCTTAGATATCTCAATGGAAGCAAAGAAACGAGATTTAGGCTGGCAAGACAGTACTGCTGATATGTTGATGTTATTGCGTAATAAACAAGGGCAAGAAAGTATTCGTGAAATTAAAATGAAGTCATTAGAAGTTCATGGTGACGGTGATAAAAGTTTGACTATTTTTAATAAACCACGTGATGTTAAAGGCACTGCTTTTTTAAGTTTTTCTCATCCTGTTGAATCAGATGAGCAATGGCTATTTTTACCTGCATTAAAGCGCGTTAAACGTATTTCATCACGAAACAAGTCAGGTCCTTTTATGGGCTCAGAGTTTGCTTTTGAAGATTTAAGTTCGTTTGAAGTAGAAAAATATACTTATAAGTATCTCGGTGTAGAAGAAGTTAATGGTTTAACAAACTTCAAGGTTGAGCAATATCCAATAGATGAAAACTCAGGGTATACACGCCGTGTTGTATGGATTGATACATTAGAATACCGAATGAATAAAATTGATTTTTATGATCGTAAAGACTCATTACTTAAAACGTTAACTTTTAGCAGTTATAAGCAATATTTAGTCAAGCACTGGCGCGCTGATAAACAAGAAATGATTAATCATCAAAATGGTAAAAGTACTGAACTTAAATGGAGTAATTATGACTTTAAAACTGGCTTGACTGACAGTGACTTTAACCGAAATTCATTAAAAAGAGCGCGTTAAGCTGATGATACTTTTGTTAGATAAAGGGTTATCTATATGTTAACTAGAAGCTTTAACACCAAACTAAAGCAATCAATAACTGCGATGGCAGTTAGCGCGAGCTTACTGCTTGGTAACCTGGCGCAAGCGAGTGACGTTGAGTTTGAAGCTTCTGGCAATATTGCAGTAGAACAGCGCTACTTTTTTGAAGAAGCACTGGATCCTCAACAGTTGGGTCATAGTCAAACATCAATATCAATAGAGCCAGAACTTTATTGGCAATGGAATGATGGCAACGACAGCGTTATTTTTACACCTTTTTATCGTGTTGATAGTCATGACGAGCAACGAACTCATGGCGATATTCGTGAGTTGGCCTATGTTCATGCAAGTGATGACTGGGAACTTCGTGTTGGTATTCGTAAAGAGTTTTGGGGCGTTACTGAGTTCCAACATCTTACTGATGTGATTAACCAAACTGATGGTGTTGAAGACTTTGATGGTGAAGACAAGTTAGGCCAGCAAATGATTAACTTATCATTAGTTAATGATTGGGGAATTGTTGATGTATTTTTACTACCAGGTTTTCGAGAAAGAACCTATGCAGGTGAAGAAGGGCGTTTACGCGGATCATTTGTAGTTGATGAAGATAATGTTAATTATGAATCTTCAGCGGGTCAACAGCACTTAGATATAGCACTACGTTGGGCACATAGTGTCGGTGATTTTGATTTAGGTGCTTCTTGGTTTCATGGCACTAACCGTGAAGCTTATTTAAGTCCATCACTAGAGCCGACATCAAGCCAAGTACTAGAATTACAGCAGTATTACGCCCAAATGGACCAACTCGGTGTTAATGTACAAGCAACATTAGGTGACTGGCTGTGGAAGTTTGAAGGCATACATCGTAGTACTAGTCTGGAAGATTTTTGGGCCAGCCAAGCAGGTTTTGAATACAGCTTTGTTGGTGTGTTTGAATCGAATATCGATTTAGGTTTATTGATGGAGCATAGCTGGGATTCACGCGGTGAAGTTGAACTCGGCGCGCAAGGCTCACTTTTGCAAAATGATTTATTTATCGGAGCGAGATTGGCGTTTAATGACATGCAAAGTAGTGAGCTATTAATGGGCTTTGGTAGTGATTTAGATCACAATGCTTTTAGCTTTATTATTGAAGCAAACCGTCGCTTTGGTGATAACTTTATTGCCAGTATCGATGTCAGACTGATACAAAGTAATGAAGAAAATGATCTACTTTACAGCTTAAGTAACGATGATCATGCGCAACTATCTTTAGCATGGTATTTCTAGTCTATTAGAGTGCTTTTAAGTAACAATTATTTAAAATTAAAAGGCCGTAAGTCATATGACTTACGGCCTTTTTTATTGATTATAATCCGAAAAACCCAAGGTTTGGCTAAATTAAACCATTAAATAATAGTTAAAAACCTTACGTTAGAACTAGTTACCTATTAATCCGTTTATATGGGCAACAACACTTCGACCTAATGCACTGGGTGCATAACCGCCTTCAAGCACTGAAACAATTCGGCCTTCAGCATATTCACTAGCGATAGTTTTAAGCTCATCTGTTAGCCAGCGATAATCCGCCTCAGTTAAACTTACCTGCGACATATCATCTTCAATATGGGCGTCAAATCCTGCAGAAATAATAATTATTTCAGGTTTAAACTTATGCAAAGCCGGAAACCAATGTGTCGTTAATTTTTCACGGAACTGGGCCCCCTTTGTTGTTGTAGCTAAAGGTGTGTTGATAATAGGTGGAGTAACACTTTCTTCAGTTTCAAAAGGATAAAGTGCATCTTGATAACTTGAGCAAAATAAGTAACCTTTATCGTCTTCTGACGAGGCCTTAAAGTAATTTTTTATAATATCTTCAGTACCGTTACCGTGATGCACATCAAAGTCGACTATAGCGACACGTTTTAAACCATACTTTTGCTTAGCGTAAGCCGCGGCTACGGCAACATTATTGAAAAAGCAAAAACCCATGCCTTTATTGTGTTCTGCGTGATGCCCTGGTGGTCTTGTTGCACAAAATGCCGAACATAAGGTACCTTCCATCACTAAATCTACAGCATCAACAGCAGCGCCTGCTGAATACAAAATAGAGGTCAGTGTTTTTGTATTCATCACAGAATCTTCACCGACGGTAAAGTTTTCCTCAGTTTCACCGTTAACTTCGGTAGGGGCATTATCAAAAACAAAATCAATATATTTTTGCGTGTGCGCTAAGGCTAGCAAACTCTTATCAATAGGTTTCGAGTCAAACTGACGGACTACGTAATCTAAGCCACTACGAATTAATTGGTCTGAAATAGCGGATAAGCGTTTACCATTTTCAGGGTGGTGGTCACCCATATCATGTTCGCCACATCGATAGTGGCCTATTATTCCAACTGGCATAAAAACTCTCTTTATTTACGAGTGAATATTCAGATTATTTCGTTAGAGTCCAATTAATGCGTCAAAAGTACTCATTGACTAACGTCAACTCCGTGCTTTTTCCTTTTACTTGAACTCTAACGCTTAAATCTGAACAATCACTGTGTATTCAATTTATTTGAAAGTATTATAATTACTTAGTATTAAGTGGTAGTTCTAAGCTTACTTCATCAAAATCATCACTCGGCTGGCGGAAAAAACCAGCTCTCTCAAAAACCTTCAACATAGAGACGTTATCTTGTCTTACACAAGCCACTAAGCTATCAAGTTTCCGGATTTTAGCGATAGCAATCATTTCACCTAATAATGTACTTGCCATACCGCGGCCACGTAAGCTTTCTTTAATTACAAAAGCTACCTCGCCACTATTGATACTTTCGATAAAGTAATATCTTGCCACGGCTTGAATGGCTTCACCTAAAGAATCTTTTTTGGTAAAACATAAAGCAAGATCTACATGTTGGTTAACACTGACCAAGTTACAAGACTTCTCTCGTGTCATTTGAGTAATGTGATGGTTGTAACGCATCATCAAGGTTTCTTTATTGTGAGAATAGAAAAACTCTTGTAATTTTCGTTCATCAGCTGGCGCTAAAGGCCGCAAAATATAATTAACATCGGCAAAATTAAAGCGCTTCATTTCTATGGTACCTAATTCAGGTACTGAACTTGGTGAGCTTTCTTGGTACTCAGGTACCCAATAATGCTTACGCACATCGCTAAGTAGTTTATCTCTAAATTTAGGATGGGCAATTTTAATTAGCTCTAGGGCACGCTCTCGTATACTTTTACCTTGCAGTGAGGCAATACCAAATTCTGTTACTACATAAGAAACATGACCACGTGAAGTTACTACGCCGCCACCTTCAGTTATATGTGCAACAATACGTGATGTTTTGCCATCTCTTGTGGTGGAAGGAAGGGCAATAATTGGCTTACCGCCTTTACTTAACGAAGCGCCTCTAACAAAATCAACTTGTCCACCAATGCCACTATAGAACTGATAGCCGATCGAATCTGAAACCACCTGACCAGTTAAGTCGACTTCAATGGCACTATTAATAGAAACCATATTGTCATTTCTAGCGATTTTAACAGGCGAGTTAACATGCTCTGAGGGATAAAACTCAATGTGTGGGTTGCCATCAACAAAGTCATAGACTTTTTGAGTACCAATACAAAAAGTGACTACAGCTTTTCCCTTGTGATAGGTTTTTTTACGGTTATTGATAACGCCTTTTAGCATGAGATCAATCACACCATCGGAGATCATTTCACTGTGAATACCTAAGTCTTTGTGGTTACCTAAATAACGTAAGACTGCTTCAGGAATTTTTCCTATTCCTATTTGTAAAGTCGCGCCATTTTCAATCAACATGGCAACATACTGGCCTATTTGCTCAGTACGACGATCAACTTCTGGTGGTATAACCTGCGGCAGATCTTGCTCGACATTTATCCATGCATGAATTTGATTTACATGAACAAAGCTATGACCATTGGTACGTGGCATTTTTGTATTTATTTGTGCAATGACATATTTAGCTGCCTTTACTGCGGAAGAAACGATATCTACACTAACCCCTAATGAGCAATAGCCATATTCATCAGGCGGGCTCACCATAATAAGTGCGGCATCGAGTGGTAAACTATTTTCATTAAATAAACGTGGTACATCGGAAATAAAACAAGGGGTATAATCACCACGGCCCTCGGCAATCGCTTCACGAATATTTTTTCCACCGATGAACAAGCTATTTACTTTAAATAAGTCTTTATGCTCACGTTTAGCCCAGACATTCTCAGACAATGTTAAAATATGAACGGTTTCAATATCATGTAGTCCTTGACTATTGGCTATTAAATCATCGATTAAGGCATTAGGTACTGCAGCATTGGAGCCGATAAATATACGATTACCTGATTTTAAGTAATCACGCCATTTAACACTCTCACGCTGCTCATCTTGTGCTGTCATGAATTTTCCTTAGCTGTAAATTTACTTGGCATGCACTTAGTATGCTCTCATAAATAAGGTATTTATTGATCACTGTCAAATGTGTATTTGTTAAAGTAACAAATAAGTTATAATCGTTTTTTTTTAGCAAGTTATTCATTCTATTTTACTGCTATTTTATTACAATTGAACTGAAATGTTAGTTTGATTTTTTTCAGTATTATTTCAGTACTATTTTCATATTTAAAAGGCTTTGTTTAGTGTCGATAGAAAAAATTTTTATTATTGGTTTACCTCGAACGGCAACCACCAGTGTTTGCTTAGCCATGTTAGAGCAAGGTTTTAAAACAGCGCATAATGCCTATACCCAAGAGGCCTTTTCACAAGCGCAAGTGCTAGCGGATACGCCAATTTTCTGTGATTACCAAAAACTAGATAAACACTTCCCTAATAGTAAGTTTATTTATCTCACTCGTTCTCCTAAAAGATGGTTGCCGTCTATTAGGCAATTGTTGCAGCGTATGATGGTTAACTTACAGCGTACTGATGGTGGTTTTAATCCACATTTAAAACGTTGTTATAATGAAGTGTTTTTTCCACTTAACGACGATAACCTTAACAGAGATGAGTTTTTACTTAGCTGTTATAACCGCCATCAACAAGGTATTAAAGATTACTTTAAAAACAGAGCACAAGACTTGCTTACCATTGATGTCAGTGATGAAAAAAGTTACTTGGAAATGTTAGCTTTTCTTAATATTGACAGTACTAAGGCAAGAGAGGGCGGTTTTAAAAAAATTAACCTCGGTGGTAAAGTCAAAGCCTGGCAAGGTCTCCATAACAAGTTAAAAGTAGAATCTACTAATAAAGGTAAAATTGATAAGTTACTTTATTAGTAGCTTTTATTAACTAGCGGTAGTGTTAACTATTGTAGAGTGAAAAATTCACAGGTAAAATCACGTCAATAGTGCTATTCAAATAGTAAACGTAACTTCCATTAAATAAATACCGTTGTAGAGAGTAGTAAATATGTTTGAATTAAAACACCACACGGGTCAAGATTGGGTTGATGCCGTTATGGCAGACTTTGGTCATTTTTTACAAGACCATGCAGCAGCTGAGAAGAAAGCCTCAGGTATGGCAATGGCAATGCTGTCTCATTATCCTGACAAGGCTAAACTGGTTCGTGCTATGACAGACTTAGCCATTGAAGAACTTATTCATTTCAAACAAGTGTTAAAGTTACTTATTGCCCGTGACATCACATTAGGACAAGATAAAAAAGACCCATATATCAACCAACTACGTGCGTTATTTCGTAACGGTAGTAGTTTCTTTTTAATGGATAGATTACTCGTTGCGGCAGTAATCGAAGCGCGTGGTTATGAGAAATTCTGGTTAATTTCTCAGGCTTTACCAGAAGGTAAAGATAAAGACCTGTATGTCGCTATTGCAAACTCAGAAGAAAAGCATAAAAACTTATTTGTTGAGCTGGCGTACGAGTATTGTGACAAAGCAGACGTTGATCAGCGCTTAGAAGAGATATTAATAGCCGAAGCTGAAATTTGTGCAGGTCTAGCAATACGCCCGGTCCTTCACTAAATAGACAAGTCATTAATAGTTACTTATCTTATTCGTCGTTAGCATACTTAAGACGTCAAAGGTACTCATTGACTAACGTCAACTCCGTGTATTTTCATTTTAATTGAGCAATACACTTTCAAGTTAAGCCACTATATTATGTTTACTAGCGCAGAGTTAAATATAAAGATTTTAACTCTTAACCGCTATGTTAATAATCGAATCCTGTAAATTTTTTTAAATTGAACAATACACGCTTAAGTTCAGCCACTATATTATCTTTATTAGATCATAGTTATCTATGAAGTTTTAATTGTTTAGTTCCTAGGTTAATAATTCAAACGTAATCCAAGGTTAAAGTACTTTTTATAACATCATTTTTATACATAATTTGTTATATCTTCTAAATTTTACTCCGTAATATCCTTCTAATTTTAGTCAAAATAACCAGTTAATTGTACTTTTATCAATCGGCAGTCTATTTTTTTTGATAACTTATTGTATTATAGCGTTAATATTATTGGCATTGTCATTGCTACTGTATTTGTTACAGTGTTATTCATATGTAAATAAGTAATAAATAACTTATAAGAACAAGGAAAGTAAAATGACCGTTACCCTAACAGATAGGCCTATTGAAACCGTTCGTAGTGAAGTAATAGATCAATTGATCATGAACTATAGCCATGGCGAGTTATCTTATGAGGCTTTCGAACGTCGTTTAGACCAAGCCATGGAATTGGCAAACCACCAAGATTTGGTAGATTTAACCAGTGATTTACCACTTGTGGTTGATAAAGCTTTTGTGGAAAATAAAAAGCAAGACTTAGCGCCAAACTTTGTCCCGGGTGAAGCAGAAGATTTTGATACTATGGTGAATATCTTTAGTGGTAGTAGCAGCGGTGGTGTCTGGAAAGTAGCTAAAGAAACACGTTATTTAAGTATATTCAGTGGTACTGATATTGATTTTACCGATGCTCAGTTTAACCAAGAAGTGGTTCGCATCAAAATGTTTAGCTTATTTAGTGGTAATACTATTTATGTACCTGAAAATGTCAATGTAGTAACAAAAGTGTTCTGTATCTTTGGTAGCATTGATAATATAGCGGCAAGTCAAACAAGATCATCAACACTAAATCAAAATAGTGCTAGTAAACCGACCATTATTATAGAAGGTCTCTCTATTTTCAGTGGCGTTAGTATTAAAGTCAAACGTAGTATGAAAGAGCGTTTTGTTGAGCTAGCGGATAGCTTGAAAAATATGTTTTCGTAACAAATATTGTTAGTATAAATTAAATATAGACAAGTTTATTCTAATTAGAAGGCTCTACGGATTGGTAGGGCTTTACTATTTATCTAGTATAGTAGCGATTTTATTTGCTGTGTTTAAATTACTAGCAGGCGCTGGTTGCTTTAAAAAAGCTTCTATATCGGCGATAAGTTTAGAGCGATCAATACCATCAGGGGTATGTAAATCAAATACCTTATCTTTGACAGGATAGACTTCAGATCCCACCATATATTTAGCCATTTCTCTTAGTTTAGTTCAATAGAATGATGACAAAAGTAAAAGTATACAAAATTTTATTTCAATGTTTTGTAAGGGGTATTCGTTAAGGTCATTGAAAATTCATCTTCATTCATGATAAATATATTTGGTAATAAGCCAAAGTTCTCTAATACTGTTCTTGTAATAGCTTCAGCAGGCTCATTAGTACTTTTCCATACTACTGTGAACATAAGATGAGACATGCTCAAAACGCTTTTTCTCTAACAGTATTACCAGCTCTTCCGTTGGTAATAAGTTTTTACCAACGACATTAATGCCCCCCAAACAAGATGATATGTTTTTTCATTATTTATCCTAAAAAAAATTAATTTAATTTATCCTAAAGTCTATGATCTTCAGTCCACTAATATAAAATATTCTTGTTTCTAATGCTCCAAGTAAACTTAATACTTAGTCTAGCTAATAGCTAAGTAATAAGATGAGCTTGATATCCCTATAGCTAGCTATAGCAAAATCATCGCCTTGCTCTTAAAAATTTATGGTTATTTTATTCGGCAAGGTTAATTAATAAAATGGCATTACATCAATTAGAGTTAATGCTCAATTGTAACCGTGAAAAGTGCTATAATAGGTCAGACTACTTAAATACACATTTACCTAAAGGTTTTTTATGCGCTTTCTTTCCCGTCGTCTTGTTATGCCAAACGATTTAAATTACGCCAACTCTTTATTTGGCGGTCGCGCTCTTGAATGGATTGATGAAGAAGCGGCAATTTATGCTATTTGTCAGCTAGAAACTAACTGCCTGGTGACTAAACATATTGGTGAAATTAGTTTTGAATCTCCAGCGATGCAGGGAGATGTTGTTGAATTTGGTTTAGTGACTAAAAAAGTTGGGCGAACGTCTATTACCGTCACTTGCTTAGTGCGCAATAAAGCGACTAAAAAAACTATTTGTTTAGCGGATGATATCGTTTTTGTACAGGTTGATTCTGAATCTCGGCTACCTATCCCACATGGAAAAACGCTGGAAGTATTAGAGCAACAAACTAAAGTAGAAATAAATACCCTTAATATGTAGTACTGCTATATAACCATTATTGCTAACTACTCAGTATTGCTAAGTGAGGTACTTAGCAATACACTAACAATATAATTTATTTATTGTCCTATATTCATATGTCCTCAGATCGTTTTGGTACTAGCGCCAACTATAAACAACAAGAAAAAGGTTATCGTGACCGAGCATTAAAATTATACCCTTGGGTTTGCGGCCGTTGTGCTCGCGCTTTTGAATTTTCAAACTTAAAAGAGTTAACGGTACACCATGTTGATCATGATCATACCAATAACCCTAACGATGGCAGTAACTGGGAGTTATTGTGCATTTATTGTCATGATAATGAGCATGATAAATATACCGATCAGTCTAGATATCAACGTGAGGTTAAAGCAGGGGATACTAATCAAGACAGTGCTACATACAATCCATTTGCGGATCTAAAATCAATGTTAAAGAAATAGAAAGCTACTTCAATATATCTTCCTGTGTCAGATACTGCTGATAAGTGGCAACGCCAAAATAACCAACAGATTTTTTTAATTTGATTTTCTTGGCAATCAGCAGCTCACCACAATACACTTTCACTACTTGCTTCTCGCCATTACTGTCCGTGTCATAATTATGATCACTATTGATCCTAAGATTATCAAACTCAGTTTTCATAATTAGTTTCATTACATAATCACTCTATTAAAAATAAAATAAAATAAAAATTTATAGTTTATTAATATCTTTTTGAACTTGGTAACCTTCCTCAGTCACAATACTTTCAAGTACTTGAATACGTTTACTCAGTGCCTGTATTTCTTTTATTAGCTCATCAGTTTTGTGATCAGCGTTATTATTATGCTCGATTTTTTTTGCTTTGAATTCTAAGTGTTTGTTAAACATTTTATATAAAACAACCGATACTACGCAGACAATCAGAACAACCATTGTTGTACTATTCATAAAAACATCCTTTTTTATTCATTTTAAGGTAAGAGACAATAGCGTTTAATTATTACGATAACCGATTTTCAACGTTCAATAACAATTTTTTCTCATGTTGATGGTAAAGCTTGACCACGATAAAGAGTAATAGAATAAAAGGTAAACTTGTTACCACAACCCAGTGCCAACCTGCATTAAATAATACCCAACCTGCTAATAATGACGCGGCGGCTTGAACGCCAAACAAGATAAAGTCATTGGTAGCTTGCACTTTATGACGCTCGCTAGCGTGATAACTTTGTGGTAATAGCGAGGTACCCGTTAAGAATAAAAAATTCCAACCAATGCCCAATAAGATTAGTGCCCACCAGTAGTGTATTACTTCATGTCCTGATAACGCAATAACAGTAACTATTGTATAAATTAACGTACCAACTAACATTAGCCCTTTTAGTTTTACATATTTGACTAACCACGGAGTAAATAATGACGGTAGGTACATGGCAGCAATATGACTTTGAATAACCCACTTTGTTTCTTGTAGGCTATGTCCTTGCATATGATGCATGCTAATAGGTGTTGCGGTCATTAAGTAACTCATTAACGCAAAACCTATGGTCGCCGTACACACCGCAATTAAAAAGATGGGCTGTTTCGTAATAACTTTTAACTCTCTTGCCTCACCAACAACTTCATTTTCATTTACCGGAGGGTTCTTAAAAGCCGTCATAATTAACATTGAACAGAGAATAAAGACTATGAGTAATAAAAAGGAGCCAGCATAACCATGGGGAGACACTAACCAGTCTTTTCCTGCTACGGCGATTTCAGGCCCTAAAAAGGCAGCAAAAACGCCACTAAGCATTAAGATCGATAATATTTTGGGGATATCTTCATCATTCAAGCTACTTTCAATAGCAGCAAAACGAAGCTGTTGAATGAATGCTCCGCCAATACCAATTAATAAGCTAGAAAAACAAAATAGCTCAAACAGTGAAAATTTTGCCGAAACTATTGCTAAACATACGGCAAGTAAAGAGCAACTTAATCCGGTATATATAGCATACTTTCTACCCTTATTTTTAGCTAACATAGCTGCAGGAATAGACCCTGCAGCAACACCTAAAATCATTAAAGTAATAGGCAGGGTTGCCAGTGAAGGATCGTCAGCCATTTTACTCGATAATATGCCGCCAATAAAAACAATAATAGGTGAAGCTGACATAACCAAAGGCTGTGCAATAAACAACAACCAAATATTTCTCGGTAAGGTAAATATTCGAGAAAGTACCAAGGCTGTTAAAAGTAACAGCGCGAGTGTAATAAGGATATTAATAGGCATATTTCTTTAGCTCAATGTTAGCTCAGTTCTTTTTGAGGTTAACTTACTTTACATAAAATAAGAAACAACAAGGTTTAAAGAATCTAACCAGAATCCATGGATAGAATAGCTTTGATGTTAATCGCTTCGGTGTAGCGGATCATATTCTCTTGTTGTTTTTTTCTAGCGAGCACAGCCATTCTGTCTGCCAGTTCATTACCTTCAATATTAGCGTGAGCTTTAACATGACGAACGGTGATTTTAGTGTGCATGGTTTTATACAGTGCATAACATTGCTGTATTAACGCTAAGTTTTTAATTTCTTCGCCTTTACCCCGAGTCCAGCCCTTTTTTTGCCAACCACTTGCCCACTTGGTGATAGAGTCGATAGAGTATTTCGAGTCAGATAAAATACAAATGCTTTGCTCACTATTTTTATCGATAAAGTGTTGTGCTATTTGGAACGCAGAGAGTAAACCGCTTAATTCAGCGGTATTATTGGTGCCATTAGGTAGGTATAAACCGTAATACAGTGAGGTAACTTTTCCTTGCTCGTAAACCGCAAGACCAGTGCCTGATTTACCAGGATTAGGTGAACACGCTCCATCACAGTAAACTTCAACATCACTCGGGCCATTAGGACTAATAATAATTTTTTTGCTACTTGTTTTACTCGTCGTTTTACGAGTCGACGTCGGTGCGGTAGTTGTGCCACCTTTACTCAATGAACGTTGCATTAATGCTTTGGTATACGTTGAAGTAAACGCTTGCTCCGCGGCACTTTTTGATTCAAAGCCCATATATTGCGCATCAGAGCGACCAGCAGTATGTTGTTGAACTTCAGGCCAAGTAGTAAATACACCCATTTGGGCGCCTTTCCAGATAACGTAGAATTTTTTACTCATAAGGTAATAGCTAACTCGTATTTAAGGTGTTTGATGATAAATGCACATAGTAAAGAATGTACTTAATGACTATCATTATCAGTAAAAAGTTAATGCTTAGCTACTAAAAAATAGGGAGAAACAAAATTATATTTACCTTAGTGATTACGTAAATCAAATACTCAGCAATAGTTTATCTGGTGTTTTGAGTAAACAGCGTTAGCATGTTTGAATTATTGTAATCCTTTCATTAAGCGCTTATGTATTAGACGTGTGCCAACAAATACAGTAATAATAACAATAGGTACAGCAAAGCCACTGACTAGTTCATGGTTATATTTAATCCTTAACGTTGGTAGTGCAGTTAGCATTGTTTCAAATAACTGATGGTGGTAACGGATAAACCTTCAATGGTTTGTTGCAAAAGCATTTGTACGTGAACACGGTGATTCATAGATTTTAATAAGGTTTGATTTTGTTCTTGTAACCTATGTCAACGCGTGTAAGTAATAAATCACTAACGCGGGTGACTCTCCTAGAAATATCTTTTAAGTGATTAGCGGCAGTTTGATAGGTTTTAACGGCAGGAGTAATTCTACGCATTAAGAACTCTTGCAAGGTCATATAACCAGGGATTTTTTCTTCTTTTAGTTCATCTATCCGTTGTAATACTACGTCATAATAGGCATTAGTAGCTGAGAAGCGATAAGTACTTTGACTACGGTAATCTTCAACTTTTACCGCTATTTTAGATACTTGTGTTAGCAGCTCTCTATCGCTTTTATCAGTACCTAAGGCTAAATAAGTGGTCACTTGTTGTAGTTGTATATCGAGTTGATTCAGTTCACTGTTAATTTCTTGTGCTAAAGGTAAGCCCAGCGTTGCCATTAACCGATAAGTATCGAGCTGCAATAATTGTTGAACTAAACTGCTAGGCTGTGCAGTCGATAAGTCTTGTTGGTATATCAGAAAACGGCCAAAACTATCTTCATGTAATTTAAATGAGCTCCATACTTTCGCCTGTGAATATACTGGCGCGCTAGCGATTAATGCCATATTGTCAAAAAAGTGTTCAACTCTGTGTGTTATCTCTTTATCAATATTTTCAGATTGAATGACTAAATGAATGGCAGCGATTACCTGGCCGGGCATTTTCTCAAACCAATTACTGGGGACATAATCTATAGTATTTTTAATAAAGGGTTGATCTGTTAGTGGCGCTTGGCGAATAAAAGTATAGGTGGAATATTCTAAATGACGTTCCCAGCGAAGACTGAATAAGCCAAAGTCTTGATAAAAACAGGGCATTGATTCTGCTGGCGAACTGACTTGAAATCTATTACACAATAGTGAAACTCAAAATGTCTTAAATCGTATTGTACACATTTATTCAGAAAACCATTCCGACCGAAGTGCCATGGTTACGCTCGCGGTATCAGAGTTAACCATTCGATTATTATATCAGCAAACGCGTTAATTTATTTTAGCATTTTCACAGCAAGAGCCCGATAACAACAGCTTAAATGCGCGTTAAATTATATTGAACTACATATAAATGAAAATATAAATATCGATGATTTAGCGCGGATATCTTGCATGAATCGAACCCAGTTTTTTTATGAGTTTAAGTTACATTTAGGCTGTAGTCCTATTGCTTATCAACTACAAAATCGGTTGAAGCAAGCGGCGAATTTATTGAAAAAAGGTCAGCAGGTTACTCAAACATGTTTTGCCTTAGGCTTTACCAATAGTAGTCATTTTAGCCGTTGTTTTAAAAATTTTATGGCATCAGCCCTCGTCAATACAAAGAACGTTATTTAGCTAGTTTAATATAATTCCAAGTATGGCTAGCCACGTTGGCTAAAAGCTTGTTAAAATCGCGTCATTGTAATAGTTACCTTAGGATTTTCATGGCGATTAACTGGTTTCCAGGCCACATGCACAAAGCACAAAAAGAAATAAAAGAGATATTACCGCAAATAGATGTGGTTATTGAAGTGTGTGATGCGCGTTTACCCTTTAGTAGTGAAAACCCTATGATCACTGAGATCAGAGGTGATAAGCCACTGATAAAGATCCTGAATAAAAGTGATTTAGCTGATGCTGAAAGTACTAAAATTTGGTTAGATTATTTAGAGTCGCAGCATAATGTAAAAGCGATTGCTTTAACCACAGAGCAGCCAGGTGTAGCAAAAAATCTTGTCGGTTTAATTCGTAAAATGGTACCGAATAAAGATGAAGAAGGTAAGCAAATCAACGCGATGATAATGGGGATACCCAATGTTGGTAAATCTACGTTACTCAATACCTTAGTCGGTAAAGCAAAAGCTAAAGTGGGTAATGAACCTGCAGTAACTAAAGGTCAACAGCGTATTCGTCTTGAAGATGGTTTATACCTTTTCGATACTCCAGGTATGTTATGGCCTAAAATAGCCAATGAAAATTCTGGTTATCGTTTAGCGGTATCTGGAGCGGTAAAAGATACTGCTTTTGATCATGATGATATTGCCTATTTTGCGGCTGATTACTTACTCAAATTTTATCCTAAACGTGTCATGGAACGTTATAAACTAAACGAGTTACCAGTCCATGAAGAAGACTTAATAGAAGCTATTGGTCGTAAACGTAGCTGTGTTAAAAGTGGTGGCCGTGTTGATTTACATAAAGCGTCAGTTATTTTAATTAATGAAATTCGTGATAAAACCTTAGGTGCTATTACCTTTGAATTACCAGATATTATCGATGCAGAAAACGCTCACTTCACTGAACTAGAAGAGAAGCGTATTGCAGCAAGAGAAGCCAAAAAAGCAGCGCGTGGTCGTGGCCGTAAAAACAAGCGTTAATTGAGTTTTAATCACAAGGTATAGTCGTTAGCTTTAATCGTTAATTTTAATAATAATTTATTCATAACAAGGTTTTAATCATGAGTGAAATAACAACATTTAGTTTACATCCTCAATTAGCACTCGATGGTATTGAGCTAGCTGATTTTCCTTTGTGTAAATTATTACTATGTAATGATAGTGCCTACCCTTGGTTTATTTTAGTACCAAAAATAGCCGATATCAGCGAAGTGTTTCAATTAGAGTGGGAACAGCAGCAACAGTTACTTAATGAGTCAAGTTTATTGAGTGAATTACTATTGCAAGTGTTCGCTGGCGATAAAATGAATATTGCCGCATTAGGTAATGTAGTTGAGCAATTGCATGTTCATCATGTTGTTCGCTTTAAAAGCGACGCTCAATGGCCAAAGCCTATTTGGGGTCAGCAAGCATTAACGCCTTATTCTTATGAAGAACTAGTAGCATTAAAAGCAAAATTATTACCTCAACTAACGGTAATTTTTTCTAATAAGTAGTCGTCGATAAATAATAGCACTAAAGATTAATAAGGCCTCAATATGCTAAATACATATTGAGGATTTTTGATATTTACACTGTCTAAAAGTAAGGTTTAAACAATATTAGCCTGCACTAGAGGTTTTAGTGATACTAGCCAAGTTACCTGTAATAGCTTGAGTTATCTTGGCTAAGGCTTGGGTTAAATCAGTAATAATATCCTCAACACTTTCTAAGCCAATCGAAATTCGGATTAAGCTATCACTGATACCTGCATCAGCTCGCTCTTCTGGCGTATAAGGTGAATGAGTCATGGAAGCAGGGTGCTGAATTAGTGACTCAGCATCACCTAAACTTACCGCAATAGAAAAAAGTTCCATGGCATCAATAAATATTGTACCACCGGCAAGATCAGTATTTAATTCAAAAGCGATAACACCACCCGCAGCTTTCATTTGTTTACCAATAAATTTATAACCTGAGTGACTTTTAAGGCCAGGGTAATAAACTTCATTAACCATATGATGTTGTTCTAAAAACTCTGCTACCTTTTGTGCATTACTGCAATGACGGTCCATTCGAATAGGTAATGTTTTAAGGCCTCGTATAATCAACCAAGCATCATGAGGACTTATTGTTGCGCCAATATCTTTTAGGGTAGTCATTTTTATTTCATTGATCATCTCAAAATTACCACACACGATACCAGCGACAACATCGCCATGACCATTGAGGTATTTAGTCGCACTATGGACAACAATATCAGCACCAAATTTTGCTGGCTGCTGTAAAACAGGGGTAAGAAAAGTATTATCTACGATAGACAATAACTTATACTCTTTAGCAATAGCACAAATTTCTTCTAAATCTAATACCACTAAGTTTGGGTTGATGGGGGTTTCTAAAAAGATTAATTTAGTATTTTCTTTGATCGCAGCTTTGATATTCTCAGGCTCGGTCATATCGACAAAAGTCACCTCGATATTATATTTCTTAAAAATATGATTCATCAAGGAAAATGAACAACCATAAACCGCTTTAGACGAAATCATATGATCGCCAGCTTGCAAGTTAGTCAATAATGCTGCTGAAACAGCAGCCATGCCGGTAGCCGTTGCTGCTGCATCATCCATACATTCTAATGCAGCAACACGGAGTTCTAATTGGCGAGTTGTTGGGTTGCCTAAGCGCGTATAAATATAACCTTCGCTCTCACCGGAAAATCGGTCGCCACCTTGTTTAGCATTATCAAAAATAAAGGTCGAGGTTTGATATAAAGGTGTGGCGAGCGAGCCGAACTGTTTATCATCAATTCTACCGGCATGAATGGCGTTAGTTTCAATATTCTTGCTCTTAAACTTAGTCATAGCATCTCTTCTAAAGTTAGATAAAATTATTATTTTTATTATTTATTTAATATTGGCAAACGGGTCTTAGTACATAAGTTTTAGCTTATATATAGTTGTTGTAACTAGTGCATTGCAACTTTATAGCCAACATGTAAATTCATTATTTTTCAATGAGTTATGATTTTTGTGTGATGACTAGATAAAGTATTGTAATAAATTAATGACAACTGATAGTGACTGAAAGTGATTTATAGTTAAAAGTAATACTCAACGTCAGTACAATCAGGGAAATCATGTTTGTACTAATTTAATTACTGTGTCATATTTATATTACAAGTCATTATTTAATGTCTCTCTTTATGCGCATTGTCATTGAATCAAGCGATAGAATAGGTATTTCACAAGAAATATTAACCGTGTTTGCACAGCAAGCCTGGAATTTAAAAGCGGTTGAAATTATCAGTTGCTTTACCTATGTGCATGTTCAATATGATGCGTTAACTTTATCTTTAATTCGAGCGTGTTTAGTCACTGTTGGCGGAGTAATAAGTGTTGATATGATCAACTTATTACCTAGCGAGCAGCGAGAAAATCATTTACAAGCGCTCTTAGATAAAATGCCAGAACCTATCATCGATATTGATAGTAATGGTTTGATTTTAGCGATGAACACGGCCAGTCATAAACTTAAGCTACCATTAGAGGGCGTCGAAGATAGCCTCGCTGCAACTGATTATTTAGGCAAGCCAGTCGAAGCCTTTATTGGTCAAATAAACAAAGTAATGCTTACTAATACTGCCACTAGCCAAGCCGTGACTATTCAAGGTAAAGCTTACATACTTGATATCAGTCCAGTAATATCGAAATCGTCCAATCAATTACTAATAAATAACGATAAAAAAATAAGTGGCTCGGTACTAATACTGCGTTCGATGAATACCTTAGGTCGACAAATTTCTTTGATGCAAAGCCATCAAGAGCACAGTTTTGATAATATTATTGGCCAATCAAAAAGCATCCGTTTAATTAAAGCGCAAAGTAAACGCTTTGCGAAATTAGATTTACCAGTATTAATAAGTGGTGAAACGGGTACCGGTAAGGAATTAATCGCGAGGGCATTACATCAAGCCAGTTTGAGATCTAAAGCACCTTTTTTAGCTATTAATTGTTCTACACTACCAGAGCACTTGTTAGAAAGTGAACTTTTTGGTTATGCAAGTGGTGCTTTTACCGGCGCTCAAAAAGGCGGAAAGCCGGGCTTAATTGAAATAGCCGAAGGAGGGTGTTTATTTTTAGATGAAATTGCGGAAATGTCACCTTATTTGCAAGCTAAACTATTACGCTTCTTACAGGATCTAACTTATCGCCGTGTTGGCGGCACTAAAGAGCTGGTCGCAAATGTGCGTATTATCAGTGCCAGTCATCAAAACTTGGCCAAGTTAATCAGTAAAAAAACCTTTAGAGAAGATTTATATTATCGTCTTAACGTGCTTAGTATCGAATTACCTCCGTTAAGAGAGCGCATTGAGGATATGAGTTTGTTAGCAAACCTCTTTATTGAAAATGCGGCCAAGCAAGTAAATAATAGTCAACAAACGATTATTACTTTGCCTAAAATTACCAGAGAGGCACTTACTTTATTGCAAGACTTTGCTTGGCCAGGCAATATCAGACAATTACAAAATGTACTATTTAGTGTGATAGCCTTAAGTAATGGTGGAGATATCTGTGCGGATGATTTACTGCAAGTACTCAATAAGCATGCTGGTATTCATAGTATTACCTTGAATATTAATAATCAGCTACAAGATAGTGAACAGAATATTGATACAGTTATAGATTGGTCTAGCGCTCAGGCTATTTTTGAAGCTAAATTGTTAGCGCAGCTGCATCCATTATTTCCAACAACACGAAAGTTGGCTGAGCGTCTAAAGGTTTCACATAATAAAATAGCGATGAAGTTAAGAGAGCATGGCATAAAGTGACATTGATCGATTTTTATATAGTATTCGGAAGTATATTCAGTGACCAATAAAAAATTACAGCATTTCTATATTGCTCAAGAACAATCCATTTATTTACTCAGCCATAAAGATGCGACTAAGTTAAAACAATGGGTTGACCTTTGTCAGCAGCAATTAAGACAAGTCGGTTTTGAAGATGTTGTTATTTTAGGTAAGGGAGCTTATGGTTTTGTTTTCTCTGGTATTAAAGGTAAAAACAGTGAAGAGAAAGAGCTACCAGTAGTATTTAAATTCTCTCGTGTTAATTTACCGCAACACGTACAAGACCGTTTAGCTGAAGAAGCCGATCTTCAAGGACAACTTAACCACCCACAAATCCCTAAAGTCATTGAATATCAGAAAATAAAACGTCAATCTATTTTACAAATGACCCGAGCACCCGGCATAGATTTAGAGCAGTTATCATTACAAGTTGGACCGTTAGCCCCTGAGTTAGTGATGAGTATCGCCTTACAGGTAGCTGATATATTATTGTATTTACGCGAAGCCAATAATCATCGACAATTAAAGCCAGTGGTTCATGGCGATATCAAACCTTCAAATCTAGTTTATGATAAAAGTTCTGGTAAAGTGCAGCTCATTGATTGGGGCTCATCGGTAAGTGCACAGCTTTATTGTGATCAACAAAGTACCAGTACCAATGTGATGGAGTTAATGAGTAGTGATTTACAGCATAGTAATGCCCGTTTAGGTGATGTTTACTTTATTGGTCCTGAACAACTTAATGGCGGTTTATCAACACCTCGTTTTGATGAGCAAGGCTTAGCTGCAACACTATATGCATTAGCGTCAGGGCAATCATGTCGATATGGTATCGACGTTATACCAGCTAATGCATTAGGTCTGCCTAAATTGTTAGCACAAGTCTTAACAGGTATGCTGAGTGATGATGAACAATTACGAAGCCAAGCAGGTGATTATTTTTTTAACAATCTTAGTTATCTTAAACAGGTTGTGTTAGCTGATAAATTAACGCAAGTGGTAGTTGTTGCCTATATTCCTGTGTGGGTTAAACCGCAAAACGAGCAGATAGACACGGTGGTTTACGGTTCGCGAAAATCATTTTTACGTGAGCAAACGGGTCACGATAGTTTATTGGAAATTGATGACGCGCAACTGGACAAATATTATAAAAACTACTTGATGGGCATGGGAGATAATGAAAAAGCTTTTATTGCTGCGTTAAGTCGCTTAGGTAACTTCCCCGTGGTTGGTGGCATTGCCATTCGCTGGGCTAAAGAGGGGGTTTATATTGATTCTAACTTAACGTTATTTGATGAGACTCTTAAAACCTCTTTTACTAGCGCAGTAAACAATATTATTTCGTTGGCTCAAGGTATATTTCGTGTTGGTGTTTTTAAAAGTTGTTTATTTAACGCTCGTAATACTCTTCACGTTGAACGCATTAGTGAAAACCAGCCATTTATTGCTAAACCTTCTCAAGAGATAACTTTTGACATTAGTGATGTGCCAGACGTTGATGATATAACGCGATTACATTCTTACTTTGAAGATGGTAAAGATCCCGATGAATATTTATACCTACCTGACGACTTAATGACAGTTTTGGCCGAGTTAAACTTAATTCATCATACCGGTTGTATTATTTTTGAGGTTCTACCTAAACATTTAAAGATTCACAGCTATTTGATGTTACTCAATCATGAAAAAAAATCTGAATTTAAAGCCTGTTTAGCGAAGATACTGACATTATTACCTACGATTGATGGTGTTGGCATTTCTGGTTTTATGAAATTACCTTATAAAGACACGCGTTTTTTTGAACATATCAGCAGCATGCCAGATAAGTTCTATCCAAAAAATCCTAAATTAAATACGCTGACCAGTGAGTTATATTAGCGAGCTTAAAAATAAGTGATTAGCATTCGTGACTTAATTTCAGCTTCCTTTATAAACGTTTTATGCTACGTTATTGATTTCGACAATAGAATAACTATTCTCTTCAATCAATGCCTTGCCTAAAGGCGTTTATAATTCCAGCTGAATTCTGTATATTCAGGTGGAACGGGTATATATCTAAAATAGTATCAAAGTACTAAAGCTAATTATTTTCGTAACGCTTTTTAGTCATAATTATATACGTTAGACCAATAATCATAATTACTGCTAAACTTGACAATATAAAAGGGTCTACAGGTAGTTTCAGATAAAAATTATCTACAGATATTTTTTCCAACCCATGAAGTGCTGATTTGCGCCAACTACAGCGCCAAAAAAGCCAATAACAAGTGCTGCATACTTCCCAATCCAATGGAAGGAAAGTGGTAAAATCAAAATAAAGCCTAGTATTCCTATTACAGAACGTTGTACGCGGCAATAAGGGCGTTCATAAACCATCGCCGTTAAATCCATACCCCAAGCGATAATTGAAATGACAATAGCCATTAATGCAATAATTTCACTATGTTTTATATAAGTATCTAGTTCAAAATAATTTCATATTTTCCTACGAAGATTGTTTGGTAATTAATAGGGGAGTTCATTTTTAATTAATATTTTACTGTGTCTAATAAATTAACTAATCAAGCCATAAGTTGAAAAAACTATTTACATATCATTAAACATATAAAAGCCAGTATAAATATACTGGCCTTTATAATAATTATTATACTGAGAAGATATTTTAGCGTTATTTTACCTCTTCACCAGCAGCCTGTTTGTCGGCATGATAACTTGAACGTACAAGTGGCCCACAAGCTGCGTGCTCATAGCCCATCTTCTTAGCTTCACGTTCAAACATAGCAAATTCATCAGGGTGCACATAACGCTCAACAGCAAGATGATCTTTACTTGGTTGAAGGTATTGACCAACGGTAAGCATAGTTACACCATGATTACGTAAGTCTTGCATGACTTCTAGAATTTCTTCATTCGTTTCACCTAAACCAACCATCAAGCCTGACTTAGTTGTTACTGTTGGGTTTGCTTCACCAAAACGTTTAAGTAAGTCTAATGACCACTGATAGTTAGCGCCTGGACGTACTTTGGTATAAAGGCGGGGCGCTGTTTCCATATTATGATTGAAAACATGCGGTGGATTTTTGTTAAGGATTTCAAGTGCTTTATCCATACGACCACGAAAATCAGGCACTAAAATTTCAACTTTTGTATTAGGTGCTTGCTCGCCAATTTCTTTGACACAGTCAGCAAATTGCTGTGCGCCACCATCACGTAAGTCATCTCTATCAACTGAAGTGATAACGACATACTTTAAGCCCATATCTTTAAGACTATTAGCTAGCTTTTTTGGCTCATCTTTATTGGGGGGTAATGGACGGCCATGACCCACATCACAAAATGGGCAGCGACGCGTACAAAGGTCACCTAAGATCATAAAGGTGGCAGTACCATTATTAAAACACTCAGATAGGTTAGGGCATGAAGCTTCTTCACATACTGAGTGCAGATTATTTTTACGTAAATTAGCCTTGATACTATCAATACGTTCACTAGAACGAGGCAATTTTATACGTAACCAGCTTGGTTTGCGTAACATAGTCGCTTTTGTTGAACTAATAACTTTAATTGGGATATGTGCTAATTTGTCTGCATCGCGAAATTTTTCGCCGGCAGCGCGATCAGCTGTTTTTGCTTCTGCGGTTAAATGACTAGTCATGATACGTATTATTCTCGTTTGGTAAACCAGATTGATAGCTAACATTGGTTGCTTCAAGTAAGTTTATTAAATGTTTCACTAACGCAGTACCTGCGCTAGTGGTATCTTTTGGGCCGTGTAAATCAGCGGTTTGTACCATTTCTAGACCAGCATATCCACAAGGATTGATACGCAAAAATGGAGATAAATCCATATTCACATTCATGGCTAAACCATGAAAAGAACAGCCTTTGCGTACCCGTAATCCTAGTGAGGCAATTTTTTTCTCATCAACATAAACACCTGGTGCGTCAGCTTTAGCATAGGCGGCAATATTATAATCAGTTAGAGCCGATACGATACTATTTTCGATCAAGGTGACTAAGTGCCTAATACCTATTTTTTTTCGGCGTAGGTTAATCATAACGTAAACAACCTGCTGGCCAGGGCCATGATAAGTCACTTGGCCACCACGATCAGCTTTTACGACTTCAATATCACCGGGTACCAGTAAATGTTCCGCTTTACCTGCTTGACCTTGGGTGAAAACCGCAGGATGCTCTACTAACCATAATTCATCAGAAATAGTGTCATCACGGTTATCAGTAAAACTTTTCATGGCTTGCCAAACTTGGCTGTAATCCATAGTATTTAATTGTCGGATCACTAATGAGTCAGCAAGGTTAATAACATCTTGCTCGACTGTTGCACTTGGGAGCATCAGGCAAACCTCAAAAATATAAAGTGTTGAAAGCTAATCGTATTAAATAGGTATATACACGAGTACTGTTTTTATAATGGATACTACAAAACGTAACGTACCTGCTCAATCGCAGTTAACGTTTTATAGATCGTCTCAATGTGTTCTTTACTGGTAACGGTTACTGCAATAGAAACAGAATGATAAGTACCTTTTGAACTTGGTTTTATTTTAGGTATGTAATCACCAGGGGTATGCTTTTGTAGCTCAGCTATGATTAAATCTGGTAATTCGTCACAGGCAACGCCCATGACTTTAAAATTTAATACCGTAGGGAATTCTAATAGTTCGTCAAATTTGGTGTTCATCTTTATATACTTCTTTATCGAGCGACATTGCGATTTAATATCGCTATTTTATCATTAAATATTCAGAGCTGATATTATTTTATTATAACAATGATACAAATACAAAAAAGCCTCAATAAAGAGGCTCTTTTTGTTATCTTTTTATTATCTTTTTAAGGATTTTTAATGCTTTCTAGTTGGCAAACTGTAACTTAACATAATCTACTAAACGGCTGTATAAACTACCTTCGTTAATTTCTTCTAGGGTAACAAGGGGATATTGAGCGATATCTTGATCGTCGAGTTGTAAAAATAATGTTCCAACAACGGTACCCTTAGCTAATGGTGCTGTTAGTTGCTGGTTTAGCTCAAAGTTTGCTTTTAGGTTTTTACGTTGACCACGTGGGATAGTAATTGGTGTGTCAGAGATAATACCTAA
>CAJWZC010000037.1 GCA_913049915.1 uncultured Colwellia sp. | reverse complement strand
ATTTAGGGGTTTTCGGTTGGTCAGAAGCAGGGACTGAAGGCAATTTAAATCATCCGATATTGCCTTGGGCAGAACTAGAGTCATACAAAATTACAGCTAACAAAAAGCGCCTTGCTGATGTGTACCTACCCTTAGTTAACTATAGAGAGAGTTTCAAAAAAATATACCATGCGCAATCAGGTTTATATTTAACAGACAAAGCTGCGATGGACGACTCCCCACGTAATGTCGATATGATTGCCGGTATAGATATCGCTGCAGAAATGGTGATTTTTGACCATTGGTTAGCTGAAATATCATTGATATTGGGTAAAAAGGATAAAGCTAATTTTTACACTAATCGCGCTGAAAATTATACCAATTTTATTAATAAAAAGCTGTGGGATGATAAAACGGGTTTTTATTATGACTGGGGTAAAAATAACAAAAGAATGACCATGCGTACTATTGCTGGGTTCTGGCCTATGTTAGGAAAAATCCCCAATAAAGCGCAACTAAAGCGTTTAGTAGAGCACTTAGAAGATCCTAAATCTTTTAATACAAAACATCGTGTACCAACCCATCCTGCCGATGAAATTGGATTTAATGGTGACTACTGGGCTGGTGCTGTTTGGGTTCCTACCAATACGATGGTTATAGAAGGTTTAGAGTTAAATGGTGAACATAAGCTAGCACGAGAGATAGCAATGAATCATTTAAACGCCACAACAGAGGTGTTTTTGAAAACAGGCACCGCATGGGAAAACTATTCTCCGTTGTCTATAAGTAAGGGGAGAAAAGCAAAACCTGACTTTATTGGCTGGTCAGGATTGGCACCCATTAACTACTTAATAAAACATGCCATTGGGATTCGAATTAATGCACCTAAAAATGAAATAGAGTGGTCTATAAATGAAATGTCGAGACACGGTATTGAAGGGTTACGGTTTGGTAATAACAACATAACGTTGATTTCAGCTAAGCGATTATCAGAGAGTGAGCCTTTAAATATTTCGGTTAACTGTCTTAAACCATTTAGTTTGGTTGTTCATAAAAATGAGGCAAAACGCCGTTTTAATATAACGTGCGAAAGCGAATCAAGGTTAAATATAAAATTATAGCGAATAAAAAGTAGATGATAAAAGTATAGGGTTGATTTAAAATTATTTTATTTCAATCGCTTAACTAGTTCAATATTGTTCAATGTTATCAATAAAATTCACATTGAAAATAATACAAATATACGTATGTTTGTAAGTGCTTACATTTGTTTCGGTAAATAAAGTGGGTTGTAATTGATATCTTTTTGACATCCATACCTAAATGTAATTTTTAAAAATGATATTGATAACAAAATGAGCTATGCCTGTGGCTTACAAATAGCGCCAAAAATGTCAGTAAGGCTACAACATTTATCAGGTCAGCGTCTCTTTAGGAGAGCAATCATTAATTTCGATATTGAGCAGGCAGGTAATATTAATGTCATGGAAATACTCTTGATAAGCAAATCATCACGGGCAATCTATTAACTGCTTTACGCTCAGGACAACATTATCAACGACAGATGGAGGGTGCCGCTACGTCGTTAATTTAGCTAAAAACGTCCTCAATTTTATATTATTATGAGGAGGAGCGGTATGGGTAAATAATTTTTCATCCTCCCTGCTTGATAGCCCATTTGAGGTAGGTGTTAGACGTAAGTATTATCCAGGTAGACCGCCGTTTTTTGTTGGTTTGTGAAGAGATAAATAGGCTAGCTAAGCAAATAACAAGGAATAATAAAAATGCCTAACTATGTTAATTATTTAAAAATAATCACTGCCTCTATTCATGTACCTGCACTCGAAGCGGTAAAGTTACCATAGAAAATCCTGATAGATGGATTAGCTAATGAGGCTAGCTGGCACTTAGCTACGTGGCAGCCAATAGATAAGCTTATTCTTGGGTTTTCTGGAAGATTTTTCT
Source organism: uncultured Colwellia sp. (assembly GCA_913049915.1). Classification (GTDB taxonomy): domain Bacteria; phylum Pseudomonadota; class Gammaproteobacteria; order Enterobacterales; family Alteromonadaceae; genus Colwellia. The sequence goes on along the minus strand of CAJWZC010000037.1, from coordinate 31,037 downwards.
AGCCAATTTAAAAATAATGTAGGATTAGCAGCAATTATATCTATTGGTAAAAATCATCGATGATATTTTATTTGATCAATATGTCGAACCGCGTCATTTATATTAGGGTGATGACTGTTTAGAAATATTTCTAGATGAAGATGCCTCAGGTGGTAATCATCAATTTAACTTTAATGCCTTTACCTATCTATCGCCCTTGATAATAAAGCCATTGATATGGGTAAGAATAATACTGATGGCTCAGACAACTTTGTGTTGTTAAACGAGTATGTAACCAGTGTCTGGCGAAGTAGTGAAAAATCAGCTAATAAAGTTATTTGGGAGGTGATTGTTCGGGTGTATGACGATAGCTTCTCACTGCCGACTACTAAACAAATTAAAAAGCCACTGGCAGTTAACTTATTTGCTGGGAAAAACCTCGGCTTTATGCTGGCTTATTGCGATAACGATGGCAGTAAAGAGCGTGAACACTTTATCGGCTCAACGTATAAAGGTTGTAAACGGTGATAAAAATTTAGCTTATATCAAGGCATATTTTGTCAAAAAACTGACCTTGATTAGATAGTATAGCCGAGTAAATACAACTTAATCACCATAACCTCCTTAATTTTATTATTATTTTGTCTAAATTTATAATAACTGAAAAATGTATTAATGTATTATTTAACAGTACGTTGTGAGTTTTTTGAAAGTTCAAGTAACGGTATGCATAAAATTGAACGTTCAATTTTAGGTTTATCTTCAAAAAAAGACGAATTCCCTGATTGTGATTGCTAAATTGCTAACGGGCTAAAAAGCCAATAACAAATAATAAGAATCATGCCTGATAAAAATAAAAATTTTGCATGAATAAATTAGGGGAAAATTAAATGAAAAATACAACTCATCAGAAGAATACTCGTCAGCATAATACTTTTAAGTATTCTTTAATTGCATCAGCCATTATTGGACTAAGCTCAGCGCCTTTAAATGCTGCAGAAACAGAGGTAGATAAAAAAGCTAAAGAAGAGGCTATTGAAGTTATTGAGGTTAAAGGTCAACGTGGCAATTTAATCTCTGCGCAAAATATGAAAATGAATGCTGATACTGTAATGGATGCTATTTCAGCAAGTGATATGGGCTCGATGCCTGACAGAAGTGTTTTAGAAGCGATATCTCGTATGCCAGGTGTAGCTATTGAAAGATTTGCTGCCTCTGATGATCCTGACCACTTTGGGGTTGAAGGTGGTGGTGTCGTGGTCCGTGGTCTTACTCACGTTCGTAGTGAATTTAATGGTCGTGACAGTTTCTCTGCCGATTCAGGTCGTGGTTTAAGTTTCCAAGATGTATCACCTGAGCTTATGGGTTCAGTTGAAGTCTTTAAAAACCAAACTGCAGACATGATTGAAGGCGGTATTGCTGGGACTGTTAACCTTAATACGCGCAAAGCCTTCGATTCTGATGGTCGTGTGTTTGCTTTTTCAGCTGATGCAACTTATACCGATATGCGTGAAGAGGTTTCTCCAACTTTCTCGGCACTTTATAGTGATATTTGGGAAACTGATGCTGGTCGTTTTGGTTTCTTAGCTAACTTTTCGCATTCTGAAATTCAAGTTGAATCGCACGGTGTACAATCTGGGCTATTTAAAGAACAAGACCGTGATGCTAGCTTGTTAGTACCAAAATCTATTCGTTTAACACAAAAACAAGATGATAAAGAGCGAGATGGTTTTGCTACATCTTTACAATGGGAAAATAACGAAGGCACATTGCAGCTAACGGCTGAGTACATTAAATCTTCAGCTAGCCTTGCTTGGGGTGAGAATGCCATTGAAATGCAAGATGATGATGTACAAGGTGCTTTATTGCCTGTAGAGGGTACAGAATTTGATTTTAGTGATAAAGGTACTTTCGAAAATGGTATTATTACCTCTGAAGCTGGCTGGCGCGGTGATGGTTCACCATCACGTTATGGTATGCAACATGCCAACGTAACACGTATTCGTAATGAAGAGTCAGATGTTAACGATTTCAGCTTTAATGCTAAATATAACCCTAATGACAGTTTATCTTTGAACTTTGACGTTCAGTACATTGACTCAACTATGGAAGTGTTAGATGTATCGGTAATGGGTGCAACTCGAGCCGTAGTAGGTTTAGATCTTCGTGGTAGTGGCTTACCCGATGTTAGTTTATTAGGCCCAGGTTACGATAACCAAGCAGATTATGTTTCAGGTACACCATTTTTAGACCCAAGCACTAATTTCTGGCGCAGTGCTATGGATCACATTCAAGACAACGAAGGTGAAGAATTTGCAACCCGCCTCGATGCTGAATACATGTTTGATAACGGTATTATTAAATCAGTTGAAGTAGGGGTACGCTATTCAGATAGGGAGCAAACGACTCGACAATCAACTTACAATTGGGGACCTTTATCTGAAGCTTGGGCTGGCGGTAATGTATGGTTTGCAGACACTGATGTACCATATGATCAAGTAAGCTTCGAAGACTTTTCTCGTGGTGGTGTGTTAACAACCGAAGGTGGTAGTGAATTTTTATTCCCATCGCTTGCTATGGTACAAAATTATGGCGGACTCAATGATGCATTAGCAAATGCGAGAGCAAGTGGCGGTAACTGGACTCCATTAGCCGACCGTGAAGGCGCAGAAGGTAGCTTTACAGGTAACGAAATCAATGTTACCCAAGAAACTAATACCGCTTTTTATGCCAAGCTAAACTTTGAAGGTGACTTCTCAGGTATGGATTACAGTGCTAATATCGGTTTAAGGTACGTTAAATTAGAAAATGATACTCGAGGTTTTTTAAGCTTCCCAGATAATAGAATTAAAGATGAAAATGATGTACTTAACCAAGTACTAAACGTAGACCAAAGTGCTTTCGGTAATTTTTCGTCAGAAGAAACTGTTGCATCTAGTGAGTACACTAACGTGCTACCGAGTGTAAACTTTAAGTTAAACCTAACCGATGAATTATTAGTGCGTTTTGGTTTCTCAGAAGCCATATCATTACCTTCACTAGGTAATTTGAGAAATTACGTGTCTATATCTGGGCAAGATCAAACTGTAACCTTTGATGCAAATGTACCTGAAGGCGAAGAGCCTATTCCAGTTTACGCTGAATACGATCGTTATACGGCTAGCTCAGGAAATCCCTTGTTGAAACCAATGGAGTCATACAACTATGACTTATCATTAGAGTGGTATTTTGCTGAAGCAGGCTCGTTAACCACCTCATTATTTTATAAAGATTTAAGTAATTACTTTATTAATGGTACTGTTTTTGAAAACTATACTAATAATGGTGCAACGCAAGAAGTTGCTGTAGGTCGTGCTATCAATGCTGATGAAGGTAAAATTCAAGGTTTTGAAGTCGCTTACCAGCAGTTTTTCGATACTTTACCTGGTGCATTCTCTGGCTTAGGTATTCAATTAAACTATACCCATATCAAGGAAGATGGTTCACCAAACTCTGGTTTAAATGATTCAAGCTCTAACTCAGATGATGCCGGTGATATTGCTTTTACTGATTTACCACTTGAAGGTTTATCTGAGCAAAACGCTAATGCCGCATTGTTATATGAAAAATATGGCATATCCGCACGTATTGCATATAACTGGCGTTCAGATTACTTGCTAACTACGCGTGATGTTATTACAACATTGCCTATTTATAATACAGCGAATGGTCAATTAGATGCTTCTTTGTTTTGGGATGTAACTGATACTTGGAAAGTTGGTGTTCAAGGGACTAACTTAAACAACAATGTTACTGAAACACAGGCGCAAATTAATCAAGAAGGTGACAGAGTATCAAGATCTTGGTTTACTAATGATCGTCGTTATAGTGTAGTAGTAAGAGCTACTTTTTAAGGAGCTCTGCTAGGGGTAGCAATTACTGTTACCCCTAACTATTTTGGGGATTTTGATGACATCGACACTTATCACCCCTTAGTCGCCACTATTTTTCTTGGAATAGTAGCTACATTTTTATTCATACGTTTCTGGGAGGTAATATGACTGTAGGAGAAAATAAGCAACAAAAAATAAATAAGGTTGTCATCGTTGGTGGTGGCTCTGCAGGCTGGATGACTGCAGCAGCGTTAGCAAAAGTGTTAGGGAAAAATTATTGTAAGATTCAATTAATTGAATCAGATCAAATCAATACCGTTTCAGTAGGTGAAGCAACTATCCCTCAAATATCCTTATTTAACAAAATCCTTGGTATTGATGAAAATGAATTTGTTAAACAAACACAAGGCACCTTCAAGTTAGGTATTGAGTTTTTAAATTGGAATAAAAAAAAGGGGGGCTATATGCACCCCTTTGGTGATCATGGGCGTAGCATGCACGCCATTCAATTTCACCATTACTGGTTAAAAATGTTTAACCAGGGCCTTGCTCCAGATCTTGAACAATACTCATTAGCCGCAGTAGCAGCTAGGGAAGGTAAGTTTATGCGTTCTCAAAATATGGGCGACTCGCCGTTATCAGATATTAATTACGCTTTTCATTTTGATGCGACACTTTATGCAAAATATTTACGAAAATTTGCTGAAAAGCGTGGTGTAACTAGAACTGAAGGTAAGGTTGTTGATGTTTCCTTACGCGATAGCGATGGTTTCATTGACAGTGTTATATTAGAAGATGGACAACGAATAAATGCCGACCTTTTCATTGACTGCAGTGGTTTTAAAGGCTTACTCATTGAAAAAGCGCTCAATACTGGCTTTGAAGATTGGAGTGATTTATTACCTTGCGACAGTGCAGTAGCTATACCGTGTAAACCCAAAGACCCCGATAAATTGTATCCTTTTACCCAGTCGAAAGCTCAAAAGGCTGGATGGATATGGCGAATCCCACTGCAACATCGAATCGGTAATGGTTATGTTTATCCAAGTAAATACATAAGTGATGAAGAAGCTGTTGATATATTAACCGCCCAGTTAGAGGGTGAAGTAATAGGTAAACCTAACTTTTTACGTTGGAAAACAGGAATTCGTAAAAAAACTTGGAACAAAAACTGTGTTGCTATTGGCTTGTCTGCGGGCTTTGTAGAACCACTTGAATCTACTGGCTTGCATTTAATTCAATCGGCTATTGCTAAATTAATGGCGCTATTTCCTCATCAAGGATTTAATCAAATAGACATTGATACGTTCAATAAACAATCAAAAACTGAGCTCGAATATATCCGTGATTTTATTGTATTACATTACAAAGTCACTGACAGAGACGACTCTGAATTTTGGCGTCATTGTCAAAGTATGAAAGTATCTGAACGCTTACAAGCTAAAATAGATTTATATCAAGCTAATGGCCGTATTTACCGGGAGGATAACGAACTGTTTAATGAAACCTCTTGGTTATCTGTTATGAATGGTCAGGGTTTAGTACCGTCTGGTTATCATCCTTTTGTCGATGCACTAACAGACGAAGATATTGATAATCGTTTAAAGCATATACATAAAGTTATTCAAAAGTCCGTTGATGTAATGCCATTACAAACTGACTTTATAAATGAAAATTGTAAAGCATAAGTTAATTCGTTATTTAACTTAATAAAAGTTTATATAGTAATTATCTTTATCTTGCAGTGTAAGCGCTTACATCCCTGTTTAGGATAATCTATCTATGAGCACTATACCTATGAAACCTATGAAACCTATGAAAAATATATCTATGAAAAAAATACTTATGAAAAATACTATTAAATACTCTCTCATCTGTTCTGCTGTTTTAACCTTTACTGCAGGCTTAAGTGGTTGTGGAAGTAGCCAAAAAGATGTGGTGGCACTTGAAAGTGACAGCCCGAAAGCCGCTCGTATTGCTTCGGTTGAAACTGACGTTGAAGCAATGCTTGCAAAAATGACATTACCTGAAAAGATATCACTAGCGCACGCCAGTGGTAAATTTCATATTAATGCTATTGAGCGTGTTGGTATTCCTGAAATGTGGTTGTCAGACGGGCCACATGGGGTTCGCCACCAAATTGAGCGAGACACATGGAACTCTGCCGGCTGGACTAACGATCATGCAACCTATTTGCCTCATCTTACCTCAGTTGCTGCCAGTTGGGATATTGAAATAGCACGCTTGCATGGTCAAGTATTAGGGGCGGAAGCCCGAGACAGAAAAAAAGACTTTATTTTAGGACCAGGGGTTAATTTAGCGCGCTTACCATTATATGGTAGAAACTTCGAGTATATGGGGGAGGATCCTATTTTAGCGGCGAAATTAGTAGTGCCACAAATTATCGCCATTCAAGAAAATGATGTGGCTGCTACGGTTAAGCACTATGCCCTAAATACCCAAGAATTAAATCGTACTGGTGTTAATGCTAAACCTGACGAACGTACCTTGCGAGAAGTGTATTTACCGGCTTTTGAGGCTTCTGTAAAAGAAGCTAATGTATTGGGTATGATGGGTGCTTATAACGAATATAATGGCACCAATGCCAACCAAAGTAAGCATTTGGTTATGGATATTTTAAAAGGCGAATGGGGCTACCAAGGGGTATTACTTACCGATTGGAATGTTGATATTAATACCTACGATGCTGCTGTAAATGGTCTAGATTTAGAAATGGGTACTGCAGTTGATGATTATCAGGATTACTTTTTAGCTAGACCTTTTTTCGAAATGATTGAATCCGGCAAGCTTCCTGAGTCACTCGCGGATGAAAAAGCGCGCCGTATTTTAAGGGTACAACATACCATAGGTATGTACGATGAAAACCGTTTACCTGGGGCGAGAAACACCCAAGCACATCAAGATGCCGCACGAAAAATTGCTGCTGAAGGTATCGTGTTATTAAAAAATGATGTGGTGGGCACTAAACCAGTGTTACCGCTGGATAAAAAGCTGATCAAAAATATTTTAGTACTTGGGCCAAATGCGGACACTAAACATGGTACTGGCGGTGGTTCTTCAGAGGTTAAATCGTTACATGAAATTACGCCATTATACGGTTTAAAAGAACATTTTGGTGAAGATGTTAATATCACCGTTATGAGAGCCCGCAGTAGTAAGCTAACTTCTATTGCCAGTGATTATGTTGAAAGTCGCCATTGGACAGGCACAGCGGCTTGGAATGTTTCGTACTTTAATGATAAAGCTAGAACCGATTTACGTGTAGAATCGTGGATTGTTGATTCTAAATTCGCTACGAAACAAGGTGAAGATACGCAGTACATCACGATGAAGGGAAAAATTAAACCGCTAGTTTCTGGTGAACACGAATTAAAAGCAGAAACTTTAGGAGATTTTCAGTTATCGGTTAATGGTCAAGTGGTTATTGCTTATGAGCAATCTGCTGATTTGAATAACGCTAAACTAGCTAGTTTAAGTAAAGCTATGCAGTTAATGGCTGGTGAAAGTTATGATTTTGAGATTAAGTACGAAGGTAATGATAGTTTTGTCTTAGGTTGGGATGCTCCTGGTGAGTTGTTTACCCCTGAAGCTGAATACATTGCCGCTGCGAAAAAAGCTGATGCCGTTATTTATTTTGGTGGCTTGAGTCATGCGGACGATAGAGAGTCTATTGACCGTTTAGATATGAAGTTACCTAACTCTCAAGATGAAATTATCAGTAAGTTATTGACCGCCAATGAAAAAACGGTTGTGTTTTTAGTGGCAGGCTCTGCGGTTGAAATGCCATGGGTTGAGCAAGCTAACGCGGTTGTTTGGGGTTGGTATGGCGGTATGGAAGCAGGTCGCGCTTTCGCAGATATGTTAACAGGTGTCGTTAATCCCAGTGGTAAAATGCCAATTACTTTACCGGCACGTTTGGAAGATACGGCGCCAATTGCGTTAAATGATTATAACGAGAAAGAAAGTCTTTATACAGAAGGTGTATTCATTGGTTATCGTTGGTTTGAGCAACAAAATATAAAGCCAATCTTTACTTTTGGTCATGGCCTATCTTATACCGACTTCGCTTTATCAGATATTAAACTATCAGCTAATAAAGTTTCGGGTGACGAAAAAATTACAGTAACAGTTAAGGTGACTAACACCGGTTTAGTTGATGGTGCTGAAGTCGTTCAATTGTACTTGCATGATAAAGAAGCCAGTGTTGATAGACCAGTTCGAGAGCTTAAAGGCTTTGCTAAAGTTTACTTAGTGGCAGGTGAACACAAAAGAGTGAGTATTGAATTAATAAAGCGTGATTTATCTTTTTGGGATGTAAACATCAATAATTGGTTGGCTGAATCAGGCGAATTTGAAGTACAACTAGGTAATTCACTTAATAATATTGTACTGACTGAGCGTTTTACTTATCAACAATAGTTTATCGATATGAATTAATCAGTAGTAACTTATTAGCGTTACGTTATATTAGCTATACCAACTATGTTTCGACATTTATAACTACTCGTTAGAATAAGCTAATACGTACTTTGTTAAAGCAAAGGTTTACTTGTTAAAGTGCCTTTGTCTTTTTGTTGATAAAATTAACTAAATACACTTTATAAAAAATTAATAACGTTATTGATAATTGCTGAGTCGACGGTTATTGATGATCATTACTTGAAAGTAGGTGAATCCATGCAATCTAGATTTTCGTTATGTGTGTCGTTATGTGCTGTACTGTGCTTATGTGTTAATGATAGTTTTGCTAGTTTGACTAATAACACGCTTAGTAAAAACAAAACTACTACTTCTGAGTCAAATAATATTACTGAGATTGTTAGTCACCATAAAACACCTCAATATTGGCAAATTTCAAGAGCAGCTTATAAAGATAAATTACATGGCTTTTGGTTAGGGCAAAGTATTGCTAATTGGACCGGTTTAATCACCGAAATGGATAAAGTTGGTAGCCCTGCTACCATGCCTTTTTATACAGACAACGACTGGGGGAGTACTGATTTACCCGCTGTTTGGGGGCAGGGCGTTCCCCATAGCGATACTATTGATTTTTTCTTTGTCCATAACCAACAAGCTTGGGGAGCTGACGATGATACTGATATTGAATACATGTATCAGTATTTGCATGAAGCTCACCAAACAAGCTTACTTACTGCCAAGCAAATTCAACAAGGTTGGTTAACACACACCTACTCGGAAGAGGATGCGCCCTTAAATAAAAAATTTCCTAGTGATAAAGCTGTTAAAGAAAACTTTTTATGGGAGTCTAACCAACGCGTAAGAATTTTAATGGCTGAAGGTATGTTACCTCCGAACACCAGTGAGCCTAAAAATAACAACAAATACATGATGATTGATGCACAGTTAACTACTGAAATTTTTGGTTTGTTAGCACCACTAAGGCCTGATATAGCCCTACAAATGGCAGAGTTACCCGTAAGAGCTTCGGCAAAATATGATGCCTACTGGATTTCTCAGTTTTATATTGTTATGCATGCACTGGCTAGTCAGCAGCAATTATCACGTTCACTAAAAGAGCAAGTGATAATTATGGCTGAGCAAGCCAGTGCTGTTTTACCTGAGGGATCAACTCCAGCACTCATGTATGATTTTGTTAAACAGTCATACTTGGCTAATCCAGATAAGGATAACTGGGAGAAAACTCGCGATCAGGTATATCAGCGCTATCAAATTAATAGTAATGATGGTTATGTTTACAAAGATCCCTTTGAGGCTGGTATTAACTTTGCGGCTAGTTTAGTGAGCTTATTTTACGGAGAAGGGGATATTGTCCGTACCATTCAAATAGGTACTCTTGCTGGGTGGGACTCAGATAACCCAGCAGCGACGTGGGGTGGTTTATTAGGCTTTATGATAGGTAAAGACGGTATTGCTAAGGCATTTAATCAATCTACTTTATCAGAGGATTATTGGATTCATCGAACGCGGCGAAACTTTCCTGACCATACCCCGAATCAAGTTGGTGAAGATACTTTTAGCATGATGTCACAACGCGCTATTAAGGTGATTGATCAAGTGGTCGTTGAGCAAATGCACGGTAAAATAGATTTTGAAAAAAATATTTGGTTGATTCCTAGCGTAAATATTGATGTTGTAACTAACGTGGATCAATAAGCTATGAAAAATCAACAATTCGTAGCTATATTGCTGTTTATTCTTTGTGTTTTATCTATACAAATGACACATGCAGCTAGGGTCTTTGTGCATCCTAGTGCTATAAATAACAAAGCTAATATAGATTTTATTAAAAAACAAATTGCCAAGAACACACAGCCTTGGTTAGCTGAATTTAACCAATTAAAAAAGTCAGTATTATTGAACCAAAAACCACACGTTTTACAAACGCTGAACTCAAAAAACAATCAAGAATCTGCCGATATGCGCGACGATGCCATAGCGGCATACTCGCTTGCGTTAATGTGGGTTATTACGGATAAAGACTATGCTACACGTGCGATTACTATTCTCAATGCATGGTCTGGTTTTAAAAGCTTTACTCGCGTAAGCAATCAAGACAAATTACAAGCGGGCTGGACTGGTGGTGTTTTCGCTTCCTCAGCCGAGTTAATGAGAGCGTATCAAGGTTGGTCTCAAAACCAGATTTCAAATGTTCAATTAATGTTTAAAAAAGCTTTTTATTCACAGCTAGTTATCGCAAGCTCATGGAATGACAATGTTGATTTAACCCAAATTGATACACTTATTTCAATCGCTGTTTTTAATGATGATGATGATGAAGAGGGGTTTAATATGGCGCTTACTCGACTTGCACAACGAAATCTTGCCTATTTTTATTTAACCTCAGATGGTAGAGGTACTCCGGTTCAGGGGGATGGTGGTAATTTAGATCAGTTTTGGTCAAACCCTACTCAATGGGTAAACGGCTTAAATCAAGAAACTTGCCGAGACAATGGCCATCACTCTCAATATGCTTTGGCTTCGGCTTTACATGTCGCTGAAGTATTTTGGAATCAAGGCGTTGACGTTTATAGTGAAAATAAATTACGCTATACCGCAGCCATTTAACTTTTGGCAAAGCAATTGTTATCTAATAATTTTTCTACTTGTCAGAATACTCAAGCCAGTAAAAATTATTTTAATACTTGGGAAATTGGGTTTAACCATTATCATAATCGACAAGGTATTCAATTGCCTTATGCTCAAAAATTAATCATAAATAAGATTCGACCTAACAGTATACGTACATGTTGGAATATTGTTTACGAAACACTCACTCATGCTAATCTTCCTAAACAATAAATGATGTTAAATAACGCCCTTGGATAAAAGCACTCTATCAGAAAGTTTTACCTAGTACTTATTATAGGAATACCATGAAAAAGATAAAATATTTATTAATAATCTTTACTTTACTCTTAACCGCCTGTGCTCATAATAGCGTTCAGCAGGGAGAACAACCTGATTTAACTAAAGTGGTTTCAGAAGAACAGCTATTGCGCGAAGCTTACCAATCGAGTGTTGATAACAGCCAACGCGAGTATTTTATTTATTTACCGCGTGCTTATCATGATAAGCCTGAGAAAAAATGGCCTGTGATACTATTTTTACATGGTAATGGTGAGCGAGGTAATGGTCAAAATGAATTAGATTTTGTTTTGATGCAGGGACCACTATATGAGGCTTGGGTGCAGAAAAAAGATCTACCCTTTATTATTATATCCCCTCAGCTTCATATGTTTGGTTGGGATAAAAAAGGTATTGCTTATATTGATAACCGTTTAAAAGATAATATTCCAAAAAGACTTAGTTATGGCGTACCAAAACGAAGTGCTACTTTTAAAACTCAAGTTGATTTTAAAAGAATATCATCACTGACAGATATGAGCGAAGTTGCCCCTTTATTGCCACAAGGTTGGGAATTGCTTGAGACAGATTTAATCAACATGTTAGATACAGTACAAAATAAGTATCGAGTAAACACGGATAAAACCTATTTGTCTGGTTTAAGTTATGGCGGCTTCGGCACCTGGTATATAGCCAGTAAATATCCAGAGCGATTTGCAGCAATTGCCCCTGTAGTAGGGTGGGGACATCCTAGTTTAATGCCTTCAATTGCTCAATATAAACTTCCAGTATGGCAATTCGCTGGTGGTAGAGACACTTCAGTTAATATTAAATACTTTTATGCTGGCTTAAATACTTTAGAAGAGCTTGGCCACGATAATATTCGATTTACCGTGCACGAAGATAAAGGACATGACGCTTGGACACGTGTTTATAGCAGTGACGATTTATATCAGTGGTTACTTTCTTTTCAATTAAGTCAGCCTTAGTGGTTAGGTTATAATGCTAACTATCTATAAAGTAGCTGTTTTTACTGTACTGTTAAGTAGCCTTTATTTTAATCCTGCAATGGGGCAAAACAATAATATTGAAGTGATGTCACTTAATGTTTATGGCTGGAAGACTATGCCTCAGTACAGTGAGGATTATGCTAAGCTTGTTACTAAACATGATATTAATATATTAGCGATACAAGAGGGTGTTGAAGATTGGCAGTTAACTACGGGTATGCCCACAGATTACAGCCGTGCCAAAGCACTTTTAAGTAAACTTGGGCACTGTTGGCAGCGTTCATATCAAATCTTTGTTAATAGTTGTATGGGCTCACGTTTTATCGATTCTGGTCGTTTTGATTTAACAGATGGCCCCAATGCCACCAGAACAGGGGAATATGCGCTTATTGAGCATAATTCAAGCCGTTTTTTAGTGATAAATGTACATTTTGATCACGAACAGCAACAAACTAGAATACTTAATACGAAAGAAACATTAGCGCAATTAGACTCTTATAATGGCTATCCACACATTGTGTTAGGCGATTTTAATCAGCGCTGTGATGCAATGAATTCTTTGATATCAACAGAGCAACCTCTTGAATTAGTCACTAATGCTGGTATTGACTGTATTTTTATCAATAACTTCAGTGGTCAATTGATTGGTAACTTAACTACCCAAGGTAAGGTTGTTGATGCTTCACCTTCAGATCATCCTGCGGCTATTGCTAGTCTGAAATTTAGTCAATAAGTCATTGTTATTTTGAGCTAACTTAAATGACTAACGGTGTAATCATTTTTAACTTTAGTTACTCGTTTCGTAACTAACACTATCTAATCTACAAGTGCTTTACTATAGTTACATTAACTAATAAATTGGTTAATGTAACTATAGTAAAGTCATGGTAATAGTATTCAACGATAACTGAATGATAATTCGGCAATTAACTGAGTTGAACCTATTTAATGAATTCAATCAATTTAACTGATGTGCTATCTAGTCAGCTTTATTTAATCAGTGTAAATTAATTCTACTAGATAGCTGATGATAGGGTAACTTGAATAGGGTTAAGTGCTGTGATGTACTGAATGATAACTAGACTCTCCAAATTAATAGGGTAGGGAGAGTCTATTAAGTTTTATTTCTAAGTTAAGGTAGATTTGGCGCGACTAATATATCTTTTTCTGGGCCCCAAGTACCAGTGGCTCTATCGTAAGTACTAAAAGATCCTGCATCATCCCAGAAGGTTGCACTTATACCATAATCTGTAGCAAATTCGACATGCGATTCAAGGTATTGCAACCTATCTTCTAGCTCACAAATATTATTTGGTGCAGTAAAATCAAATTTAGCTGCGCCAAATTCATTGATGGTCAACGGAATATTGTTTTCTAACGACCATGCTTGTGCTTGCTTGTAGATATTCTCTAATTCGTCCTTGTCTGACTCGGTTCCCCAGCCCCGTAAGCATTGCCCCGCAAATGGCCAAGGATCATAGGCGTGAAAGTTACCAATTAAATAATCATCATCAGTATCTGGAATAGCCGCTGATAGTAGCGCGTTAAGTGGAGTAAAACCATTACCTGAAAATACCACTAAACGTGTTGGGTTTACACGGCGAATAATCTCAAGTACGCGTTCATTGAGTCTATCAACGTTTGCACTTGTGAGGTCTACAGGTTCATTAAGAATTTCAAACAACAGTTTAGCTGACTTATTTTTGAAGCGTTCAACAATTTGTAACCAAATTGAATCAAAGCGATTTTTGTTGCTTTGTGTCAAAGTATTACCACCTTTTTTTAGCCAGTCATCGTGATGAACATTTAAAATAACGTAAAGGTCTTGATCTAATGCCCAGTCTACTACTTCCTCAACTCTATCCATTTCTTGAGCATCAATAGTATAAGGTGCTGTTGTCGTGGTTCGTTTATCCCATGTCACAGGAATACGAACATGTTTAAAACCAGCTTCTTTAAAATCGATAATAACTTTTTCTTCTACTACTGGAGCCCAAGCGCCCTCAGTCGGAGCATCGAGCGTGTTCCCTAAATTAATACCTATGCCCATTTCTCTAACAGCGGTTTGTGGTAATATAGGATTTTCATCTACTACGAGCTCAACGTCAGGCAGCTCAAGCGGTAACTCTGCAACAGGTAGCAGTGGTGGTACAAAACTACCATCGTCTGGTGTAAAAGTAATTGATTCAATATTAAACGGCCCAGAAGTAATATCAATACGAAGGGTATGTGTGCCTTCTACAACCTCAATTAATGCGACATTATGCGGTTCAAATACTTGCCAGCCACCGGTATTACCGACTGAATCTATACCTTCTTGTTGTCCATTAAAAAGTAAAGAGTAGCTAGCGCCTCCGGACTCTGAAGCAACACTGGTTGCAATGATATACTTTCCAGTAGTTAATGTTATGTCATACTCAAGCCATTCACCAGATTCTATCCAGCCTATAGTATAACCACTCCCGTCAGTTAAAGCCTCAATATCAACATCATCACTACGAAAAGCATTACCTTCATTACCAGGAGTGCTGTCTAAGAATCTTACATAATCTTCTGCTTCAATAGTTAACAGTGTTGCATTATTAACTGGCGTTTCAGGCGCAGTAGTCTCAGGTACTGGCGTTTCAGGTACAGGAGCCTCAGGTACAGGAGCCTCAGGTACTGGCGTTTCAGGTACAGGAGCCTCTGGTGCTGGCACTAAAGGTTCTACTGTAACAGGTTGAGTATACGGTTGACTTTCAGATGAAGAGCCGCCACAAGCACTTAGGAGTAATAAGGTACTTAAAACAATTACCGTTTTTAAAATACAACTTTTTAATAGCCTAGATGTAACATTTAATGGATTACGAGTTATCACTTTACATTCCTATATATTAGGTGAATTTAATTGTTTTACTGTGTTGTTAGTGAATAGTTTATAGCCAATAGTTGATAGAGAAAGAGTGTGTAAACTCTATTACTATATGCTTTTGAAAATAAGGCTGATTAGGCGATTTTCATATTTAATGAATTTAAAATAAAATAAAATAAAATAAAATAAAATAAAATAGATTAATTGATAAATATTTGAATACTTAAAAACTAGAAAAAAAGAGTTACCTCTTAAGATAACTCTTTACTTTTGCTGCGAGCATTAAGACTTAATTGCGCATGAATTTATTGACAATTACTGACAAAGGTCCATGAGGCATCGCTTCCTGGTTGACTACTTGAATACCAGTTAGCAGTAAACAACTGACCAGAGAATACCATTTGGTCACCGGCATCTTGGTGAGTATTTGGTGTACCTGGGTAGTCATTACGATCCCAGTTAGGATAGCTAACAATACCTTGACAAGCCCCTGAGTTATTAGTGTTATCGTCAGTGCTGTTGTCAGCATTACCATCTAGCGCTTCTATTTCAAACCAGTTGAAGTTCCAGCCGTTAGTATTAGTTGATACTATCGCTAATTCATTGGTACCAACAGGTAAGCTAACTGTGTGACTGACCGTAGTCCAATCTTGCCATCCGCCTGTTGCTGGAATATCAACACTACCAAAGATATTACCGCCATCTGGTTGTTCTAATTTCAAGCTACTGCCCGAAAGTGAAGCCACGCGATAAGAAATAGAGTATTGACCTGAAGTGCTTGCAGGTAAGCTGAGGTTGCTGTAAGTCATCCAGTCATTAATATCAATGTAGCCAACATTTGAATCGCCTCCATTATCTTGAGTTACTTCAGTTTCAACTCCTTCCATGGCTGTATAGCTTTCTGCTTGAATAACACCTGATACAGAACAGTTACTTGTACAAGGATTATTATCGTTGTTATTACTGTCATTGTCATTGTCGTTGTTATTATCACCGTTAGTCTCTTCTATAGAGAAGTAGTTAAGGTTCCAACTACCAATTTCAGCTGCAATGGCAATTGTTTGTGCACCAGCAGGTAAAGACACTGTATGACTTACATTCTGCCAAGTTTGCCATCCACCAGTATTTGGAACTGTTACTGTACCATATGATACACCACCACCAGCTTGTTCTAGGCGAATAACGCCACCTGAGCTATCAGAAGCAACACGGTAACTCACTATTACCTCACCAGCTTGTGGCATATTGACGTTATAAGTTAACCAATCTCCATCATCGACAAACCCAATATTATCACCTCCGCCATTATCTAACGTAGATTCAGTTTGAATCCCCGACGCTTGACAGAAGTCTTCGGCTTGTAAGGTACCATTACCTGATAGCTCTGAACATGAACCATCAATAGTATCTGAATCAGGAATGATGTCCCCGCCAGGTGCCTCTAATATTTCCTTTATAAATCCAGCAGAATCTTTGTATTTACCATCAGACCAAAACATTGATGAATTTTCGATTTCACCTTGTCCATTACGGTCTTTATCATGATAAGCCCACATAGCACTTCCAACGCCATTAGCTCTTAAAAAATCTATCCATGCCCAAGTTTCGCCATAATTGATATCACCACCACCACTTGCATTAGTCATTCCCCACTCGGTGGCGAAGATTGGTACGCCGCCATTTAAAGCATTTTGAGCAATAGCACGGTTAGCGCCTTGGTGAGTACCTGAATAAAAGTGAACGGTATAAGCCATATTAGATACATTAGCCATGTTGCCGACTACATCATCAACTTCAGCAGACCATTTTGGTGTACCCATAATGATTAGGTTATCTGTGTATTGACGGATAAAATTACCAACATCTTCAGCATACGGTTTTAGTTTGTCGTTCCAACCAACAAAATTACCACTACTGCAGTCATCATCTTCACAGGTTGGCTCATTGTAAATTTCGAAAATGACGTTGTCGTAACCACCCCATTTTTGAGCAACAATACCAAAAAATACTTTTGCATCTTCCCAATTTTGATGGGCTATATGACTATGATAATCTATGATTATATACATATCACGATCAATAGCCGCTTGAACGACGACGTCTAATCGATCCATGTTTTCTTGCCAATTAGTTGATAAACTTCCTGATTTTCCATGACCTACAGCGGCCCGTACAAGGTTTGCACCAAATTCAGTTTTAATACGTTCTACATTTTCAGCAGTATAAAATTTTTCACTTCCCCAACCAGTGTTACTCCAGAAAAGAGAAATACCTTCTAAGGCACGACCATTAACTTCACCACCAACTAAGACTTTATTACCTTGTGTAGTTAGTGGTGCAACAGCCATTGCTGCTGCAGAGGCGAACATGCCTATTGCCACACAGCCAGACAGAACTGTGCGTAATATACATTTGATTTTGTGGGTGTTATTTTTGGAACCTGAGATGATTATTGTCGGTATTGATTGAACGCTCATTATATTCTCCAGAGTTTAATTTATAGTTATATTTTCTGGTCCATCATTTGTATGGGACATCATAGTCACAAATACTATCCCTAAAAAAATAATACTGTGCGTACCAATTTAAGTACTTTCTATAGTTGAACTTCATCGACAAATAGTGACTTGTCATACCCTATTGATTTAAAAGTAAAATAATTTAATAACAGTATTTTTAATTATATTTTTATTGTGTTTTCATTATGTAATAGACGTACGGGTATACGTAAAATTGTACTAACTAAGTATAATTATGTACTTGTAGTTGTATTTGTATTCAATAATGTAGGTAATAAATCTTGCGTAGATGTTTTTATAAAAGAAAATTTATATGACTTAATAGGGAGTTATGAATCCATCTTTACGATATTGTGAAGGTGTTTTATTTGTCTCCATTTTAAATAATCGATTGAAACTACTTTTACTGTTGTAACCTGCAAGAAAGGCCAGGTCGATGATGGATTGATCTGACATAGCAGGATCGATAAGATAGGAACATACCTCCTTTAAACGATAGTTATTAATGTATTCAAAAAAGTTAACATTAAACTCTCTATTGATTAAATTAGACAGTAATTTAGGTGATAGAGAGACTTGTTGGGCTAAATCATCAATTTTTAGCTGGTTATTTAAATAGGGACGCTGTTTTTCCATGTGGTTACAGACACGCATAATCTGTTCAGGTGAATAAGTGATTTTTTTACTCGTTGTGACAATGTTTTCGAAGATTTCTTTGTTCACTCGGTGAATATTCCGAGGATCAGATAAAGCAAAAAATAGTAAAGAGGATATAAGTATTAATTGCCCATAATTAGCTAGTATTCCCATTAAATTAAAGTCAATAAAGTCAGCTTTCAAATGACCAAAGCTTAAAGAAGTCACGGTAAATAGTAGTAGATAAAACTCAGCCCAGACTCTTAATACAATAAAACCGACTACCAAACGCTTAAGCCAAGTATAATTTACTGATTCTAGATTTGAATAAGCCACTGAAATCTTATTTTGATAGTCTTGTATGATCATAAAGGCCCAAAAACTAAAACCTATCCGTATAATATTACGTAAATGCTCATAATATTGAATATTTTCAGATCTTAAAAATAGTAAAAAATCGATTTCCTGATCAGCTTCAAACTTAATTTTAACAATTATTAATATAACGACATAGATAAGTAGTGGTAGTAATAAAAGGAGATCAGTTTTTTTTAATTGAAGCTGTTGGTATATCGCGGAGCGTGTGTACAAGACTAACAGCGGTCCTTCTAACCAAAAGGTTAGTTCTAATATTTCAAATACCCAAGGTATATTAGTTACCGACCAAGTATGAAAACTCTCGCCATACAATGCCAACACATAGGCTGAAATTCCTGCTTGAGAGAGTAAAAAAAAGGCCAGCCATAGATGGGTCGAATCTGACTTATGACGTTTGAATAGTGTCGTAGTAGCAAATAAAAAACAGATATAACAGACCACTAATAATACGATGTCGTGACTATTAAAGAGTAACGTTTTCATCTGTATCCAATCAGTAAAGATTTAAGGCTTATCATTATTTTTTTAGTTGTTCTTTTCTATATTGTGTTGGCGTCATGCCAACAATTTTTTTAAAAAAAGTGTTAAAAGTTGCTTTACTGTTGAAACCTGTCTGAGCCATGATTTCTAACATAGTAACCTTTTCATTTTCTATCTTCGCCAGTAATATTTTTGATTCATCAATACGGTAGCTATTAATAAACTCAAAGAAGTTCTGCTCAAAATGCCGGTTGATGGTCTGTGATAGCTGTCTTGGCGGAATAAATGTTTGTGCAGCAAGGTTGTCTAAGGTTAATAGGTGATTCAAATAGGGCTTATGCTCACTCATGTAAAGCGTTAATGCACTTATATGATTAGGGTCTATTGGCTGTTTTTCTGGGATAATTAAGGTTAAGCGATCAATACCATGAAAAATATTTGATACATTTAAGCTAAAAAATATTAAAAAGCTAATTAAAAACATCACCATAAAATTAGATAACTGGCCAATAATTGCGTAGTTAATAGTAAAGTGGAGGTCAATAGAGGTTATATAACCAATAGTAGTTAATACGGATTGTACTTTAATGATAAGAAAGCCAATCGTTAAAATTTTAAGCCAAGTCAAATCAACATCTTCAATATCAGCAAAGTTGTCTTTGATGTTTTTTTGATAATTATGAAGTTCAAATAAGCATAACATCCCACAAAAAGTCCTAAAACACTCTCTAAATAAATTTATAAAGCGAGTATAAAATGGTTCTGAATCTATATGATAACCATTAAGAATAGCTATTTTTGTATCTATATCGAGTATATACCAGTGATTAGCTTCATAAATAAGGTATAACGAAAATGGTAATAGATACAATAAATCGATTTTTTTTAAACAGAAATTTTTGTAGATAAGTGAACGGACATAAAATAGTAATAATACTGCTTCTAGCCAATAAGCTGCTCCAAAAACATAAAAAACATTAGGAGAAAAATCAATAGAAAATTGGCGGAATTCTTCACCAAAATTAATTAAGGTATCTAGCGGTATTGCAGCATAAGAGAGTAAGAAAAAAGCTAATAAGACATTACTTTGCTGTTTACCTTTTTTGATTAAAACTAAAAAAAAAGCAAATAAAACACATTGATATATTGTAAAAAGTAATGCTAGGTCAAGCGTGTTAAAAAGAATAGTTTCCATAATCGTTTTATTTTTCTCTGTGTTTAATTAACATTCATGTATTACTTTTCGTTATGATTCCATTCGTTGCTGACATTTTAACCATAACACTTTCATTAAGCGTTAATTAAGTACAAGCTAACCTTAATACCGAACTAATTATGCTAATACAGTCAATGTTAGGCTATTTCTACAATACTATTAATATTAATAGTATTTGTACTGTTATGTAAACCACTTTTGTTTAGTTATTTAAACTCTGTAATAGTCGAGTTTTATTATTAATAGTTATTCAGGATGATATGCGGGTAGTGGCGTAGTTAATAACATATTGATATAGTCGCCTTAATAAAGGTGATAAGGAAATATATATACTCCTAATTAATTACCGTATAGCCAGCTTATAAAAGCTTTATACTTCATTTTTTATTTAAAATAAAAACCTGTTATATTTAATGGTGTTATTGTTTTAGTTCATATAAAACTGTATTTAAAGGTGGTTTTTTATATGTATATTAAAAATAGTGTTTGATACTGTTAGGAATAGATTATCTTTTAAATATTAGATTTTAGGTGGCTCTAATCGAGGAACCTATATCTGTGGATCTTTATAAACCACGAGAAATCTCTAGAAAATAATAGCAACTAAGTGCGCTTCTTGTGAGTTAGCTATCAGTTGTACATAAGGTTAACTGATAGTCTAAAAGCAGGCATTTATATGTCATTAAAATTGCTGTTTTTTGTTATAAAAACGATCCAGATAACCCTTATCTTAATGTCTACTACCTTGAGGGCAGCTGACCTTAGTATCTATATTATAAGGCGTAGTCGCTATCATCGCACCTCAGAAGCCGACAATGTTATTGCTAATATTATTAAGTCACAATATCCTAGCTTTTAGCCCTAAAAACAACAGGGTGTGAAGGAGTTTATTGGCTGTCAGATGCACTAGTTTCTATCTTAAGTCTATTTTATAACAGGGGGCAAGCCAAGACCTCTTTATGAACTTTATATGGTACTTTCTGTTTTGTTATAAACTGCTTTTGATGATTTTTTAATCCAGTTAGTTCTTAATAAACGACGACAAGGATTTTCAATCAGAAAAACAACACGTTTCCTGGAAGAGTATTAGATAACCACTCGCAAATTGTATCTTATCCAGCCGTGTAATTATCTATTTCGAGTTTTATAAATTTTGCAGAAAGTCATGTTGAAATGAATAATGTTTTATATTTACGATTTGATACTTAATTCAGCCAATAAGGTCTGTGTATCATTAGCTACGGAAGTATGAAATTTATGTCCGCTTTATGTCCGCTTTATGACCAGAAAGTTGACCTACATATTAAAGAAGACTTTCTGGTACTAGTAATCATACGGGAGGTTTATTTATAAGATTAGGGACATCACAAAACATAACTAATATATTAAATTTTCTCATCTGGTGACGTATCTAGATAATTACATAAGTTATGCTATTCAATTGCATTAGAACTGAGGGTTATTAACATTCACTACTACCATTAGATAACATTGACTTTGGCCACCTAATATCATTTTGATTAATCATCTGTTTTCATAAGTAAATTATAATGATTTTAGGAGAAGCTGTTAGGACTAATTTCTATAATGGTAACTGCTCTTACTAAGCGGTCGCTAACATCAATAGTTTTCTAGACTGTTTAGATTGTTCAGAAGGCATAGAACTACCTTTATTATGATAGACAACTAATCCACCATTGAGGACATCCTCGTATTTGTATTGTCACTACTTCTAAAATACGTATTGCAGATATTAGGGAATGTGTTACTAACGTCAGCTTGACTAATAAATTTTTTCCGCTCAGTTTGTAAAAAAATCGAATAGAAAACTCTAACTCAATTATCAGGTATATTACATTTTCCAATGTAAAAAGCAGATAACTATTAAATTATCTGCTTCTGTCATAAGCCTACTTTTTTAAATTGAAAACAAATCTTAATCTATCAATTCAAGATCACTTGGTTTCCATGTTCTATCAAACCAAGGCTGCAATGGACCATATAGGCGCAGTAAAGTAAACCATGCTTTGTTAGGTACGGTTTCAGTCCAGTTAGCTTTTAGCTTACCTTTCGGTGGAGTAGGACCAAAATACAAGTCAACACTACCGTCTTTGTTATAAAAAAGTTTGTCTCGTTTGTTGTTCTTACTCGGGTAATCTGTACCTCCTGGGATTTGTAATTCAGAGCGTGTTTGTGGGTCATACACAACTACTGACCAAAAGTCCTTAGCTGGAGCATTCGCTGGGATGTTCACTTTATAGTTTTTACCGCCATTAAGAAGTTTACCGTTTTTATCTTCAGTAGCAAAAGCATAATTAGAACCAACCCCAGGAATTTCAAGTGCCATTGCAGGTGTGTTTACCGTAGCAGAATAGAAGAATAGGGTACGCGCATCTAAATTACGCCCGCCCATTCCTTGGTCTTTTAGCCATTGATAATCTTTACCAATAAAGCCCGTATACCATTTTCTATCATCAAAAAAATAAGCGGTTTCATCACGCGGTTTTAACCAAATTGCGCGTGCTGTCGCATTACCAACTTCAACTGACTCTTCTAATATTGCTTTCATTCGCGCATCAGGGGTAAAAGGTTTACCTTTTTGAAGGCCAATAGCCGCTGCTTGGCCTCGTAATTCAGGATCTAGAAATGAAACAGGTTCTTTTTGCAGTACATGCCATAACTCTTCATAAAATTCATAGTTATTAGCATGAATAGTATTAAAAAATTTACCACTACCGTTAGTGAATGCCATTTTCTTTGGACTTTTAGGATTCGTTAATGGGTATATTTTTAAACCAGTACGCCACAGTTTAGAAGCATATTCAGGTTTACCATCTTTTAAAAAGCCACGTAAAATTAGCCAGTTATAATAACTCGTTGATTGAGCAATCCATACTTTAGTTTCTTTACCACCGATCATTACTGATGCACGGGTATCTTTACCACGGTGTTGCATGCTATTTAACGTTGGTTTTAAATCACCTTTGTAATCGGGAGGTAAAATCACATAAGTACCGCCTTTCATTGCATCAGGTCCTGGTGCGCCCATGTCTACTACAAAACGGAAAAATGCATCATTGATAGTGCCAGGACCTGCCCCTGCAGGTATTTCAACTACGGTTGCGCCATCCGCTTCTAAATCAAGCATTGCTAGTGCATAAACGGTATCTGTGTTACCCGTTAAAAATAGAGGACTTGAATCCATTAAGTCATCAAAAATGATAACTTCATTATACTCATCTACTCCCATACCTTTCATTCCTAAACGAATACCTTCAATAGAGGTTGCAGGAATAAAATTTAAAAAGACTTCAACACCACGATAAAAGTCTAAGTTGTCATAAATTTTGGTAATGGTTTCATCTGTTGGAATACCGTCATAAAAGTTTAAATCACCAATTCGTGTCTCAACTTTATCAGGGGTCATAATATGTTTAGGTATTTTGTGGTTAAAACCTAGCGTTGCTTTTTCGGTAAATGCAAACGCACTTTGCATACTTACTATTAAAATTATAGCGCTAGTTAATGTAATTACTATTTGAGGATATTTGATCATTAATGGGCTTCCTTACTTTAGAATTAATAAAATCTATATCATTACATGTCATTTTAAATATCAATATCATATTTTTGTACTACAAATCATTACTGAGTATCTCTTATTTTTTGTGACGATTCACATATCATTACTTAAAAAAGGACTGACAAAGCTCACTACTTATTATAAGACATCTCTTACATTACTGTGAGATATATTAGTAATCTCAGTTATAATATAGAGATATAAATATGTATCACTATGATTAATATGTATTATTTAATTAATATAAAGTATAAAATTAATTTTATACTTTAATTTTTATTATTAATAATCTATATGTAGGTGTATCATTAATCATGTCAGGAAGACAAGGAGTAGGGGGGCTTTAGTATTACTTGTAATGCGGTTAAGGACGATGCAAGTTACTAAATGGGTGCAATTCAAGGAAGATATAAGTAAGGATGATTGTGTCAGGTAAAAACGGAAAACCTAAAGCAGGATACTTTAATCTTAAATATTATGTGGTGTTATTTTATATAGGGTTTAATAGGGAGCCTTTAAGGATGCAGTCTAGTGGTAGGACGCCACTATGGATGATATGAGTAAGGATGTGGCTTGGTAAGGATAACCAAGACTAGGAAGACAGTAATTACAGGATACTATTATTAATGTAATTATCGAAGGAATATTAATTAAGGAGGATTATTTAAGGATAAATAATAGGGACTTATTGAAAGGTATACTGTTAGGAAAGTAAGGTTAGGAAGACACTAATTATGGATGATTGAATGGGCAGCTTAATAGTTACCCGCAATGGATATGATTAGACTCATAAAGGATATGCTAAGGATAGCTTTTCAAGGACGAAGTGAGAACATTAAATATGTGTGCAGGATGCACCGTATAAGCTAGTTATAATATATTTTCCTTTATTGTAGAAGTTACGAAGGTAAGCCGAGATGAATTGGCATAGTGCGTCTTAAGAGTAATGTTTTTTTATGATTTATAAAGTAACTTGAGGCTAGAGCGTTACATGTTAGAAATATTAGCAAAGCTTTCGTCAAAGCTACAACCTTTGCGTAAATCGACTTATCTAGTGATAGTAATGCTAATTGGAGTTATTATAACTCAGCTATTACAAAAACCTTCACTAATACAGACGAACAATTCTTATGCTATGTTAAGTTTTGTTGGCATCATATGGTTACTGCTATTTAACATATTACTTTCTCTTTTTCATCATATTCCTAATATTGATGAAGGCTCAAAAGGAATATTTTCGCGCGTTAAGATTAAAGTGCAACGAAGCTGTTATCACTTATTAGCACTGCTCTTTATTGCTTTAACACTCGTCATAGTATTTTTGACTGTTCGCATGCTCAGAGTTTAAAGAAAAACAATAAAAAAGGAGTAATATTATTACTCCTTTTGAATCTGTATTGTTATTTTATAGTCAAAATATATAACTTTATAAGCTGTTTACTATCTGGTGGCTGCTTTCATCTCACTAACAAAATAGCTTAAATCAGTGAGCATTTTACTATTGTCAGCTAAGTTATTTTCAATGATTTTAACAACAGCAGATCCACTAATAGCACCAAGTGCTCCAGCGCTAAGAGCATTTTTAACTTGTTGTGGTGTTGAAATACCAAAGCCTAATACAGGTGGTGCAGCATTATATTTTGTTAAACTATTAATTAATTTTTTTGCTGTGGTAGTCACCGTATTCTTTGGACTTTCTGCTGCGTCTACGCCAGTCACGCCTGCGCGACTTAATACATAGGTATAACCACGAGAATATGAAGATACTGCACGTAAGGTTTCATCGCTTGCATTAGGAGGCGCAATAAAAATAGGTGCAACACCATATTTTAAGGCCGCTTTACTAAAATTTTCACTTTCTCTAATGGGTACATCAGCTATTAAGACTGAATCAACACCAGCTTCGCTCATATCTCGATAAAACGTATCAATACCACGCGCAAAAACTAAGTTGCCATAAAGTAACAGGCCTATAGGTATTTGCGGAGCGTATGCACGAACTTGTTTTAATATCTCAATACAGATATCGGTGTTAACGCCAGCATCTAAAGCACGTAGTGCTGCATTTTGAATAGTTAAGCCATCAGCACTTGGGTCTGAAAACGGAATACCTAACTCTAAGGCATCAGCCCCTGCATCAATTAAACTTTTGATTACAGCAAAAGACTGTTCAGCATTAGGATCGCCAATCATGACAAAAGGAATGAAAGCTTTTTCATTTTTTTCTTTTAATTCAGCAAACGAGGTTTGATAGCGAGCGCCTGCATGGTTACTATTTACTTGTTCAGTAGGTGCCTGTGACATTATGCTTCTCCTCTATGTTTAACTTTTTTTGCAGATGAAGCTTCATCAGGTGAAAGAATAGCGTGTACATGGGCTAAATCTTTATCACCACGTCCAGAAAGGTTGACTAAGTAAATAGTTTCTTCAGTAGCGGATTCAGCCATTTTTAAAGCTTGTGCAAGTGCGTGAGATGGTTCAAGTGCAGGAATAATACCTTCTTTCATTGCTAAGGCTTGAAATGCCGCTAATGCTTCGTCATCATTAATTGCAACATATTGTGCGCGGCCAGTATCTTTTAAAAAGGCATGTTGTGGACCAACTGCAGGGTAGTCAAGCCCAGCAGATACAGAGTAAGATTCCTCAATTTGTCCTGATCTATCTTGCATTATATAAGTGTAGTTACCATGCAACATCCCTTTAGTGCCAGCAACCAGTGTTGCACCATGTTTATTAGTCTCGATGCCTTTACCACCAGCTTCAACGCCAATAAGTTTTACGCTATCTTCTTTAATAAAATCATGGAACATACCAATCGCATTTGAGCCACCGCCAACACAGGCGATAACATAGTCGGGTAAACGACCTTCTTCATCATAAAATTGTGCTTTGGCTTCTTCACCAATCATTTTTTGAAATTCACGAACGATAGTAGGAAATGGGTGAGGACCCGCAGCAGTACCTAATAAATAGTGCGCATTTTCATAATTGCCAGACCAATCTCTTAGTGCCTCATTAACCGCATCTTTTAATGTGCCAGAGCCAGCTGTTACGGGAATAACTTCTGCGCCCATTAATTTCATACGAAAAACATTAGGTTGTTGTCGCTCACAATCTAATGCGCCCATGTAAACTTTACATTTCAACCCAAGTAATGAACAGGCAATCGCCGTTGCAACACCGTGCTGTCCAGCACCTGTTTCAGCAATTATTTCAGTTTTACCCATACGCTTAGCTAGTAGTGCTTGCCCTAAAACCTGGTTAGTTTTATGCGCTCCGCCGTGTAACAGATCCTCACGCTTTAAATAAATTTTAGCAAGTGGATTTTTTACAATATTACGACAGCACGTTAATGGCGTAGGTCGACCAGCATACTTTGTTAATAAATTATTGAATTCGGTTAAAAAAGCCTCATCGGTTTGAGACTCGATAAAAGCTTGCTCTAATTGCTCTAGCGCGGGGACTAATAATTCACCAACGTACATACCACCAAACTCACCGAAATAAGCAGGTAAGCGGGTTTTAGTTGACTCTATCTTTTGTTGGTTCTCTTGAGTATTCTTATTTGTATCTGACATCTTAATAATTCCTAATTTTCGAAAATACTTGTGCTAGTTTTTTACTTGATTTAATACCGGGACTATCTTCTACACCAGAGTTGAGGTCTAGGCCAAATAAATCTACTTGTGTTAAATGATCTATGGCTTGAACAATATTTTCATTGTTCAGACCACCCGCTAAAAAACTTTTTGATAAGTTTTGCTCACTTGAGGCTAACACTTGCCAATTAAAGGTTTTACCACTGCCAGGGCTTTGGCCGTCAAGTAAATGGTGATAGACATTTTGATTAAGTAAAGGCACGCATTGTGCTACTGGACTAGCTTGCCATACGTCACAAAACCCACAATCATTACTGGCGAGTTCAGCAGTTAAAGCCTCAACGTATTTTGCATCTTCACTACCATGCAGTTGCACTGCACTTAATTTAAGCGCTTTCACTAAGTCTATGATTTTATCTCGATCTTCATTAACAAAAACACCTACATACTCTAATTTTGTCTCTGTTTTGATAATAGCTTTCGCTTGTAACTTAGTCACATAACGAGGTGACTTTTCTGCAAAGATAAGTCCACCATAACGTGCACCTGTATCAGCGGCTGAACTTGCATATTTTGTATCGGTTAAACCACAGACTTTATTGTTGCCATAAATTAATTTTCTACACGCTAGATCAATATCTTGATAAACATTATTTTTTGGGTCCATTAATGAACTGCCTACCAAAAACCCATCAACCGCAGGTGCTAACTCTCTCACTTGAGAGTTACTATAGATGCCCGACTCAGAAATAATAATTCTATCGCTAGGCAAAGTTGGAGCATATTCGAATGTACGTGATATATCGGTACTTAGATCACGTAAATCTCTATTATTGATACCGATCATTTTAGCATTGAGTTTTATTGCTCTATCACGTTCTTCTTCGTTAGATATTTCTGTTAATATAGCTAAGTTATATTGCTCGGCGATGGCTGACAAATCAATATACTCTTCATCTGATAATACACTGAGCATGAGTAAAACTGCATCAGCACCATAATACCTTGCCAAGTACACTTGATAACTGTCAATAAAGAAATCTTTATTAAGTACAGGACACTTTACTGATTGTGTTACTATTTTTAAGTAATCGAAGTTACCTTCGAAATACTTTTCATCGGTTAATACTGAGATAGCATCAGCGTATTTATCATAAATTTGGCAAATAGCTTTTACATCAAAATCAGGACGAATTAAGCCTTTAGATGGAGACGCTTTTTTACACTCAAGAATAAAACCCGCATAAGGTTTATCTTTAGTTCTTGTTAAAGCGGCATACATATCTTTAGTTGTTGGCACAAGCTCATCAATAAAACTAGCTAATGGCTTACTTATTTTTAAAGCTGCAATTTCAATGCGCTTATCATCAATTATTTTTTCTAAAATATTTTTTTCTGCTGAAGTTTTGGTACTTATATTCATGTTACTTTTCAGCCTTTATTTGAGTGTGAGTGTTAATTGCGGTATCGTTGTCATTTGTAGTTAATGATACCTCTTGATTCGAAAGTTTAACCAATGCCAATAAAGTGTCTAAAGCTTTACCTGAGGCAAGTACATCGGCGGCAAGTTGTGCCGCTTTAGTCAATGAGTCAGCTTTATTGTGTAAATACAGTAGTGCAGCACAGTTAATTATTACTGCTGCATTGTGTGCACTCTTTCCTTGACCAGATAATATATCTTTAATGATATTAGCGTTTTCTGTTGGTGTACCACCCTTAATTTTGTCAATAGAGTGATTTTTTAAGCCAAAGTCTTGTGGCTTAATTGTTCGTTCAATTAATGCACCCTGATTAATTTCAATTATTTGCGTATTTCCATGCAAAGCAATTTCATCTAAGCCACTACCATGTACTACAAAAGCGCGTTGGACACCGGTAAGTTGTAAAGCTTGGGCCATAGGCATTAATAACTCAGGCGTATATACCCCAAGCAGCATTATATTGGGTTTAGCGGGATTAACTAATGGCCCTAGGATATTAAATAAGGTACGAATTCCCATGGCTTTTCGTACCGGGGCTGCATGCTTAAAGCCAGAGTGATAAGCTGGTGCATATAAAAAACATAAATTTGTTTGTGCCAAGCAATGATTCGCGGTTTCAGGTGACATGGATAAATTAACGCCAAACGCTTCGAGTAAATCAGCAGAGCCAGACATACTGGAAACACTACGATTACCATGCTTTGCTATTTTCAAACCACAAGCTGCAGCTAAAATTGCCGCTGTGGTAGAAATGTTAATAGTATTTGCACCGTCACCGCCAGTACCTACACAATCAGCTATGATATCGTCTTCACTAGTTCGTTGAGGAAAAGAAGTCGCTGCAGTGCGGATTGCTATTGCGGCACCAGCAATTTCTTCTGGTGTTTCACCTTTAATTTTCAGTGCTGTTAAGACACTTGCCATCAACGCAGGATTTACATTACCTTGCAGTACTTGCTGAAAAAAATCATGACTTTGTGTTTGGTTTAAATTCAGGCCATCGACTAATATAGGCAAAATAATATTGATAGTTGCAACGTCTGAATTAATACTTTGTGGACTATTCATTTTATTCTCCAGTAACCTTAGTCTTTAATTTAGTATTTAGCGATGGCGCTAAAGTAAGTAAGTGCTTAATACTTTGTGCTAATAAGGTGGTACCAAAAGTCGTTAATATGGATTCAGGATGAAATTGAAATGCTAAAATTACATCTTTGTCATTGCTAATAGCCATGCACATGTCGTTATATTCGGCGATAACGTCTAATGTAGGCGGTATATCTTTGCCAATCAGCGAATGGTAACGCGCAACGGGTAAAGGATTTTGAATACCATCAAAAGCTCCGCTACCGCTGTGGGTAATATTTGAAGATTTACCATGGACAATTTCTTCCGCTCTGTCTACCCGGCCGCCATAGTGCTCAATTAACGCTTGGTGTCCTAAACAAATACCCAGCATGGGAATACGTCCAGCACACTTTTCAATAAGTGCCATTAAACAACCCGCTTTACTTGGTTCACCTGGACCTGGTGATAAAACCAATAATACTGGCTCAGAGGTTTGTTGAGTATGCTCAAGCATTATTTCAAAAATGAAATCTGCACTGAGTGTATTTCGATAAACACTTGGCTCAAAACCTAAACATTGAAATTCATCAACTAAGTTATAGGTAAAAGAATCGAGATTATCGAGCATGAATAATTTAGTCATGTGCTACTCCTTTCCCGACGTATTGGCAGTAAAAATAGTATTAGCTTTACTAATTGCGTTTAGAACCGCTTGCGCTTTTTGCTTTGTTTCATTGGCTTCACTTATTGGGTCAGAGTCGTAAACAACACCAGCGCCCGCTTGAACTTGAGCAATATTATCTTTAACAAAGGCCGAGCGTATAACAATACAAGTATCCATTTCACCTGTGCCTGTTAAGTAACCAACAGCGCCACCATAACTGCCACGTCTTTTACCTTCGACTTCCCTAATAAGTGACGTTGCTTTGACTTTAGGTGCGCCAGAAAGTGTGCCCATATTCATACAAGCTTGATAGGCGTGCAACGCATCTAGATCTGTTTGTAACGTCCCGCATAC
>CAJWZC010000036.1 GCA_913049915.1 uncultured Colwellia sp. | reverse complement strand
TATGTGTTGATATATTTTTACAATATCAGTTTTATGAATCATATTCAAAATATAAAAACAAGCCTGCTATATACGTTTTTACCTTAAATAAAATAGTGTTTTTCATAAAAAACCTGTATTGATAGATATATTTATAAAAATACCTATCAAGATATAACTATAGTCTCCTTATAAAAGATTAAATATAAAACATATAAAACCTAACAAGCAAAACTTATTAGGTTATTAATATGTTACCTGCTAACTATTATTTCGCAGTAATCAACTCTTGTTTATTTTCATAATTAATTACTAAGCGATCTTTTTTAACATCAACTTTGGCAACACCTCCGTGTGTTAACTCACCAAAGAGTAACTCATTTGCTAATGATTTTTTCAAATGCTCTTGAATTAACCGTGATATGGGTCTTGCTCCCATAGATTTATCATAACCATTTTCAGCTAACCACAACCTAGCCTGTTTAGTTAACTCAAGTGAAACACCTTTATCATCAAGCTGAGCTTGTAATTCAACAATGAATTTATCAACAACCTGCTGTATAACAATATTATCCAGATGATTGAACCATAAAATATTATCTAAGCGGTTTCTGAATTCAGGTGAAAATACTTTATTAATTTCACTTAATGCATCGAGACTATGATCTTGCTGTTTAAAGCCAATCGATTGACGAACTGTTTCTTGTACACCAGCATTAGTTGTTAACACCAATATAATATTTCTAAAGTCCGCTTTTCGACCGTTATTATCAGTTAATGTACCATGATCCATCACTTGCAATAAGATGTTATATACATCCTCATGGGCTTTTTCTATTTCGTCCAACAAGACAACTGCATGAGGATGTTTTATAACCGCATCGGTTAATAAACCACCTTGCTCATAACCAACATATCCAGGTGGAGCACCAATAAGTCTACTAACCGCATGTTTCTCCATATATTCTGACATATCAAAACGTAATAGCTCTATGCCCATTATTTTAGCTAACTGTTGTGTTACTTCTGTTTTACCTACACCTGTAGGACCAGCAAATAAGAAAGAGCCAACTGGCTTTTCTTCATTACCTAGACCAGCTCGAGATAAGCGAATAACAGATGAAAGTTCATCAATAGCTTTGTCTTGACCAAACACAACAAGTTTCAAGTTCCGGTCAAGATTTTTAAGACCATCTTTCTCACTAAGTGATACTGATTTTTCAGGTATCCTAGCCATTTTTGCAACAATACTTTCAATATCGGTATTATTAATAACTTTTTTGCGCTTATTCGGTGCAACTAACTGTTGCTTAGCACCCGCCTCATCAATGACATCAATAGCTTTATCGGGGAGAAACCTTTCATTAATATATTTATTAGATAAATGAGCAGCCGCATATAAGGCTTTATTGGTATAACGAATACCATGGTGGCTTTCATATTTTTCTTTTAAGCCTTGAAGTATTTTAGTAGTGTCAGCAACACTAGGCTCTGCAATATCAATTTTCTGAAAACGACGAGCCAATGCGCGATCTTTTTCAAATACGCTTTGATACTCTTGGTATGTTGTAGAGCCTAGGCAGCGAATCTTACCAGCAGAAAGAAGTGGTTTAAGTAGATTAGAAGCATCCATCATACCACCAGAAGCGGCTCCTGCTCCAATAATAGTATGGATCTCATCAATAAATAGTACTGCGTTTTTATCTTCTTCAAGCTCCTTTAATAACGATTTAAAACGTTTTTCAAAGTCGCCTCGATATTTAGTACCCGCTAATAAAGCGCCCATATCTAAAGAGTAAATTGTCGCATCAGCTAAAAAATCAGGTACCTGTTTATTAACTATTAAATTAGCTAAACCTTCAGCAATAGCAGTTTTACCAACACCAGCCTCGCCAACAAACAGTGGATTATTTTTTCTACGTCGACTCAATACCTGTAAGGTACGTTCAAGTTCATTATCTCGACCAATTAACGGGTCAATATTACCCTTAAGCGCTTCTTCATTAAGATTTACTGAAAAGTTTTCTATAGTTCGTGGTTCTTCTTCGTTTTGTTGATCGCTATCTAAAGTATGTGACGCATTTTCATCATCAACTTTAGCAATACCATGAGAGATATAATTAACGATATCTAGACGACTAATATCGGATTTTTTCAAGATATAAGCCGCTTGTGATTCTTGCTCACTAAAAATGGCAACCAGGACATTCGAGCCACTAACTTCATTTTTACCTGATGATTGAACATGAAACACCGCTCGTTGTAAAACGCGCTGAAAACCTAACGTTGGCTGAGTTTCTCGTTCATCTTCTCCAACAGGGATCATCGGTGTTGTCTCGCCAATAAAGTCTAAGAGACTTTTACGTAATTTGGCTAAGTCTGCTCCACAAGCTCCAAGAGCTTCAATCGCGGAGGGATTATCTAATAATGCCAACAATAAATGTTCTACAGTCATAAATTCATGGCGAGATTCTTTAGCTTGGCGAAAGGCTAAATTAAGGGATACTTCTAAGTCTTTGTTTAGCATAGCTACTCCAATTTATAACTTTATGCTTTTACCATCACACACTTTAGCGGGTGCTGATTGTCAAAAGCGTACCGGACAACATGTTCTACTTTGGTTTCTGCTATTTCAGCAGTATATGTGCCACAAAGGCCTTTTCCTTTATAGTGAATGGTTAACATAATATCTGTTGCTTGCTCTTCACTTTTGTTAAAAAAGTTACACAATACATCTACAACAAAGTCCATCGGGGTATAGTCATCATTAAGTAAAAAAACATGGTATTTAGCCGGCTCTTCTAGTTGATCTCTAATTTCTTCTTCAACAATACCTTGGGTGTCAAATAACTCTTTCCAGTTGCTCATATATTTATCTTAGTCTCTACTTTTTACTTTTGCTGTAACTTTTCGTGCAATTAAGTTTAAAAATCTATGAAGAAAGCATTTTTTCAACTTGACTAATTCTATAAATTAGCTACGATTCTATAAGTGGCTAACATTTAGTCGGTTAGTTAGTTGTCTATGTAAATACTTATTATTTGCCTATTTTTTTGGATTAATCCTTAATTAATATGTAGTACTAAGATAAGTAAAACATAATTAAATACTAAAGGATATAAAAGGAAGTTGAAGTATGGCACACGGTACAGTGAAATGGTTTAATAATGCGAAAGGTTTTGGGTTTATTCGTCCAGATAGTGGCGGAGAAGATATTTTTGCGCACTATTCAACAATTGAGATGGATGGATATCGAACATTAAAAGCCGGACAAGATGTAGATTACGAACTAAATGATGGTCCTAAAGGTCACCACGCAGCAAGTATCAAATTAGCTGAAGACGAATTAGAATAAATATAAAGTTCTGCGCTAAAGTGACACAATAACACCCCGTAAGTTGGCTGTAATACCGTTCACATAAAGTGAGCGGCATTTTGATTTCTAGTATATTGTTCTAGTCTATACTTGACTTACCAAGGATACTTTATTTCTCGCCAAGGTGATAAATTAAGATTTTCTGACATATTATAAAAATTCTTTAATTGTTTAGGTATGCCCCTAGGCGTAGAATACGACAAACCAACAGCTTCTCGCCTTATGTGTGCTAATTCCCCCCATTAAAATTCAGCTAATATGGCAAGTAGTTTCTTTTAACCTATGACACATTTTACCATTTGATAGTGGTGTATATTATAGGTTATTAATATTCCACATAATTATTTTTTCACTAACTCTGGTAAGTGACTCCTGAGTGTTAATAGGTTTCCGGGCATGTATTTCGTTTACTCTATATAACTAAGCTCTATATTGTCAGGTGAAGTATCGATCAGCTTTACTGCCAATATCATTTCATTTACCGTCTAATTATCAAAGGTACTAGCGGTAATAAGGTCAGTGCTTAGCTCCATTTGGCACATCATACACACTTGAGGATACTATTTTTTTAGGAGACCGTTAGTCCTTCATTATTCGTATCACAGTCAAGGGATCTCCAAACAAAACCATCTACACTCAATATGATAAGGCCGGTCAGTTGTAGCAAGTTAGCTTGCTCAAACCTCTGTACTTGAATACATTAAAATAAGACTTTCATTACCACTACACCTAAATTTTTCTACATAGTGTTAAAGTACTTGACGCAGTAAAAGGTTTATCTGTTTGGTCAAGATATAGAGTTGATGAACAATATCAGCCATTAATTTTACATTATAGATAGCGATATCGACAAGTAAGCACACTATCGATTCTAATGTTAACTTACGTGTTCTAGAAGTCACCATATCCTTTAATACATAAGCTTCATGGATAAGCTCGAGTGATAAGAGGTCGGCAAGTGTTTCAAGTTGATTAGGTTTCCATTGAGTATGGTGTTATTGCTTGCGACACTTACATAAAATAAAGGCTTCTTAGTTAACTTAGAAGCCTTTATTTTATGTTTTACACGATTATTAAATCAATGTCTTTACCTTAAACGATCGAAATTAAGGTCAATGATCTAGATTTTTTTACTTCAATCTCGCTTTAGTAAACTAATCTTTTAATCGCTTAGCGAATAGATGCATTGATTTCTTGTAATATTAACTGAGGGTTAGTGGCTTTAGTAATTGGACGTCCTATCACCAAATAGTCAACTCCTACATCTATTGCTTTTTTTGGTGTCATAATTCGTTGTTGGTCATCTTGGGCAGAGCCAGCAGGGCGAATTCCTGGCGTGATTAGTTTGAATTCTTTACCTAAATCAGACTTTAATTGCTCAGCTTCCCAAGCTGAGCAAACTACACCATCCAAACCACTTTTTTTAGTTAAGTCAGCTAAAAATTTAACTTGCTCTGCTGGTGTTTTTTGAATACCTAAACCACGTAAATCGGCTTCATTCATACTCGTTAGAACGGTAACAGCAATCAACAAAGGTGCATCTTCACCATAAGTGTCTAGGGATTTTTTTGCTTTAGTCATCATCTGACTACCACCACTGGCATGAACATTTACCATCCATACGCCTAAATCAGCTGCCGCGGTAACCGCTTTTGCTACCGTATTAGGAATATCATGAAATTTAAGATCAAGGAAAACATCAAAACCTTTACCTGTTAGCTGTTTAACAAATTCAGGGCCGAAATAAGTAAACATCTCTTTACCGACTTTTAAGCGAGCATCACTAGGCTGAATCTTATCAACAAAGGATAAGGCATCTTGTTTTTTATCGAAGTCTAGAGCGACAACAACTTTTGGATCATTCATGGGGTTTCCTGTTTTAATACAATACATTCTCTATCAAAAAGTTTGGGAATGACAATAAGTTAATTCCTAATATCAATGTCGAGAATAATAATAAGTTTACTATTGGTAGCTGTTAAGCACTAAGTCAGATGAATTGATTTTAAGGATATAACGCGGAACTGACTAATATAAGTACGCATTTTTGACGATAAAATCATAAAATATAACGACCTGTTTATTATCTACTCGCCTTCGAGACCTCGTATGGGTTTAAGCTGTTCCCATTCATGACACGATGGACAAGACCAGTAATGAATTTGACTATTAAAACCACAACTACGACAATCATACCTGTGCTTAACTTTCAAATATTCACTAATTAATTCTTTAATTAAGTCTAAACTATCATCATTAACATCGACTTGTACTTGATTGATTTGCATATTAACAAAGTGCTCAAAGCCACGAATTGTTGGCCTACGTTTCAATGCTGATAAAATAAATTCTAACGCTTTTTTCTTACCATACTTTTTCTCTACCTGGCTGAGGTAACATATTAAAGCACTTGAACTTGCTGTTTCATCATAAACTTTTTTAATAAATTGATAGAATTCATCTAGTTCATCTAATCGTGTATAACAAGCTAACATTGGCTCAATAACATCAGGAAAGAATTCATTATCTTGATGATAGATAGCTTGATAACACTTAGCAGCTAACTCACATTGCTGGTGGTTTTCATAAATTTTTGCCATAAGCCAATTCGCACGACATGAATTAGGGTCAAGTAGTAGTGCCTGCTCTAATAATTCAATGACTGCGATAAACTGATCTTTATCAAAAGCAGTTGTAGCTAATTCACAATAAAAATTCGCGAGTGTATGCAATGTACGTTTATCGTCATATTTAACAATTAATTTTTGGCGATCTATACCCTGCTGCCAATCTTTAGTTGATTGGAATATTTTTAATAGATAAGTTAAAGATTTTAGACCGTAATCTTTTGACTTTAATAATTTTATAAACATTGTTTCTGCACGGTCATATAAACCAGCGCTTAGGAAGTCTTTACCTAACTCAAATACAGCTTGCTGTTTATCTTTAGTTGGCAAATGGGTAAGTCTGACGAGATGCTCATGAACTTTTAATGCACGATCTAACTCGCCACGTTTACGAAATAGATTAGCCATAGCAAAATGGGCCTCTACACTATCGTCTTCTACTTTTAAAGCATCAAGTAGTGAGTCGATGGCTTTGTCTTGTTGATTAGATAATAAGTAATTTAATCCTGTAGAGTATTTTATCGATAGATCTTGCTTGGCAATTTGTTGGTTTTGTTTGATGCTATTACGCCCCATAAACCAGCCATAAGCCATGGCAACGGGTAATAATAAAAAGAGTAGTTCAATCATTAGAGCTCTTGAGACAAGTTATAGAGTGAAGTAGGAAAATAGTGCTCAATCGACTATTCCTGGAGTTTATTTTTTCTAAGTACTTTTTTACTTTTTCGAACTATACGCCAAAGAATAGTAACTAATAATCCTAAAAAGAAACCCAAACCGATAAATAAACTCACAGCAGCAGCCACTGTTATTTCTGTACGAGCAATTAAATAGTTTAATGTGAGTAATTGATCGTTATGACTTCCGAAAACAAATGCTATGGCAAGTAAAATTAAAATAAAAAAAAGTATTAAATACAGTCGCACTATCATCATCCTTATCAAATTCTACTAAAAAAAAACGGCATAGTTAACATGCCGTTTATTATCTAATTTTTTAGTTAGCTTTACAATTTATGCTACAGAAAGATTAACTCTTTCACGTAACTCTTTACCTGGCTTAAAGTGAGGAACGTATTTACCACTTAACTCTACCGATTCACCAGTTTTTGGATTTCTACCAACTCTTGGAGCACGATAATGCAATGAAAAACTACCAAAACCTCGAATTTCAATACGCTCTCCTTTTGACAAGGATTGCGCCATTAATTCTAAAATTTCTTTTATAGATTTTTCAACTTCTTTAGCAGATAAATGACTTAATTTATCGGCTAATTTTTCAATAAGTTCTGACTTAGTCATTTTGACCTCTCAGTATTTACCTAGCACCGCGCAACTTTACTAATTAATATTAAATAACAGTAAAAATTGGCTCCGCCAATGGCGTTAAAAATAAGAAAAGAGTATCACCACGATAGTGATAAATACTCTTTTCACCTGCTGTATTAATTACAGCACCATTGCAAAGTAAAACTATTTCCGGCTAAGGAATATTAGTTTTTAGCGTTTTTAAACGCTGCAGCCATAGCACTTAAACCAGTTTCTTCTACTTGATTTAGGTTATCCATTGCTTCACGTTCATCAGCTTGATCTTTTGCTTTGATAGATAGACTAATAGTACGGTTCTTACGATCCACACCCATAAATCTAGCTTCAACGTCGTCACCAACTTTTAATACTGTAGATGCATCTTCGATACGCTCTACAGAAATGTCGCTAACACGAAGGTAACCTTCAACACTTTCAGCTAACAGGATAGTTGCGCCTTTAGCATCAACTTCAGTTACCTTACCATTAACAATAGCACCTTTTTTCTTATCTGCAAGATACATATTGAACGGATCGTCTTCAGCTTGTTTAACGCCTAACGAGATACGCTCACGTTCTGGATCAACTTGAAGAACGATAGCGTCGATTTCATCGCCTTTCTTATAATCACGAACAGCTTCTTCACCGCCAGCCCATGAAATATCAGATAAGTGAACTAAACCATCAATGCCGCCGTCAAGACCGATAAAGATACCAAAGTCAGTGATTGACTTGATTTTACCAGATACTTTATCGCCTTTGTTGAAGTTTTTAGCAAACTCTTCCCAAGGGTTAGCAATACACTGTTTAAGACCTAAAGAAATACGACGACGTTCTTCGTCAATTTCTAATACTAGAACTTCAACTGTGTCACCTAAGTTAACAACTTTAGATGGGTGGATATTTTTGTTAGTCCAATCCATTTCAGAAACGTGAACTAAA
Organism: uncultured Colwellia sp.; assembly: GCA_913049915.1. Classification (GTDB taxonomy): domain Bacteria; phylum Pseudomonadota; class Gammaproteobacteria; order Enterobacterales; family Alteromonadaceae; genus Colwellia. The sequence goes on along the minus strand of CAJWZC010000036.1, from coordinate 26,081 downwards.
CCTTCAACGCCTTCTTGGATTTCAACGAAACAACCGTAGTCAGTTAAGTTAGTTACGCGACCAGAAAGTTTAGAACCTTCTGGGTAACGGTTAGCAATTGCTACCCATGGATCTTCGCCTAACTGCTTCATACCAAGAGATACACGAGTACGCTCACGGTCGAATTTCAATACTTTAACTTGTATTTCATCGCCAACATTTACGATTTCACTTGGGTGCTTAACGCGTTTCCAAGCCATATCTGTGATATGTAATAAACCATCAATGCCACCTAAGTCAACAAATGCGCCGTAGTCAGTAAGATTCTTAACGATACCTTTAACTTCTTGGCCTTCTGCTAATGACTCAAGTAATTCATCACGTTCTGCACTACCTTCAGCTTCGATTACAGCACGACGTGAAACAACTACGTTATTACGCTTTTGATCAAGCTTAATAACTTTAAATTCTAGAGGCTTGCCTTCAAGGTGAGCAGTGTCACGTACTGGACGAACATCTACTAATGAACCTGGTAAGAAAGCACGGATATCGCTAACTTCAACAGTGAAACCACCTTTAACTTTACCGTTAATAACACCGATAACAGTTTCTTTTTCTTCGTATGCTTTTTCAAGCACTTGCCATGCTTCGTGACGTTTTGCTTTTTCACGAGATAAAATAGTTTCACCGAAACCATCATCTGTTGCATCTAAGGCTACGTCAATCTCATCACCAACAACTACTTCAACTTCACCAGCAGCGTTTTTAAATTGATCAATTGAGATAACACTCTCAGATTTTAAGCCAGCATCAACAATTACATTGTCTTTGTTAACGGCTACGATTGTTCCACGGATGATTGATCCTGGACGTGTTTCGATTTCTTTTAAACTTTCTTCAAAAAGTTGTGCAAAATTTTCCATAACTTGTTATAAACTCAGCTATTAATCCAGTCAACGTCATTGTTTCATGGGGTTATTAAGTATGCCCAGTGTGTCCATACAGTAGGCTTTCTATTAAAAGTTCTTTAATACTAGCTGATATTAATGCTTTCGCTAGCATAAAGCTGTTTGTATTACGTTAATTTGCCATTAGCAAAAGTAAGGATTTTATTGACTACTTCCGTAATAGAAATATCAGTAGAATCAATAATTAACGCACCTTCTGCTGGGACAAGTGGAGCAACCTTGCGGTTCTGATCACGATCATCTCGCTGGCGTATGTCTTCCAAAAGGCGACCGATTTTAACATCAATCCCCTTGCCTTTCAACTGATTAAACCTTCTTTGTGCGCGTTCATCCGCGCTAGCAGTCAAAAATACTTTAACTGGTGCTTGTGTAAAGACAACCGTACCCATGTCACGTCCATCAGCAACTAAGCCAGGGCTGACACTAAAAGCACGTTGTCTACGCAGTAATGCCTCTCTAACACGTGGGAATGCAGCTACTTTCGATGCCAATTCACCTACTTCTTCAGTACGTATAATCTCGGTAACATTCTCGCCCTCTAAAATAACTTTACTTTCACCTTGGCTATTAACTTCAAATTGCACATCTAAATGAGCAGCTATGGGGATAAGAGCTTCTTCGTCATCTAACGCAAGTTGATGATGCTGAATTGCTACGGCTAAGACACGGTAAATAGCACCACTATCGAGAAGTTGCCAACCTAATTGATCCGCAACTATTCTAGCAACTGTCCCTTTACCTGCGCCACTAGGGCCATCAATGGTAATAACCGGATTGCTTTCCTGCATAAATTTTTCTCCTAACATCAAAAATCCGCGAAATTATACGGGATTTATAGAGTAATACCAATCGGACTATTTTATTTATCACTTAGCGAGAATTAAAATACTTAGAAGCGAGGCATTAATAAAAGAGAATAGTTCTTCCCTTTTTAAAATCAATAACGCGACATGTAAGCCTTTTAAACTGGCACTTCGGGGGCTCATTAGCAAACTAATAACATCACAAAATGAATGAAATATAGACTAACTACGTTTAACTCATTTTGTTTATTTTAAGCTCACTAATGTAACTGTAAGTTGACTAATAAATTAATCCGTTTGATATAAAATCACGTAAAAATATTATTTAGTAAAATAATTAGTAAGACACTTGTGCTAACTTTTCGAAGTAATCAGGAAATGTTTTAGCCGTACACTTAGGGTCATTAATAGTTACCGGTGTATCGCCCAGAGCAACGAGAGAAAAACACATAGCGACTCGATGATCGTTATATGTATCAATTTCTGCATGTTTTAGCGATGAAGGTGGAGTAATTGAAATATAATCTTCACCTTCAACAACTTCTGCTCCAACTTTTCTTAGTTCAGTAGCCATGGCATTTAATCGGTCTGTTTCTTTTACACGCCAGTTATATATATTTCTAATAGTTGTTGTACCAGTCGCAAAAAGTGCTGTAGTAGCAATTGTCATAGCTGCATCAGGAATATGATTCATATCCATATCTACTGCTGTCAATGGCATCCCTATAACTGTAATTGACTCATCATTCCAATGAATTTCTGCCCCCATTTTTTCAAGAACATCTGCAAAGTGCTTATCTCCCTGAACACTGAGTTTACCAACACCATGAACAGTGACTTCTCCCCCCTTAATAGCGCCCGCAGCTAAGAAATATGACGCCGAAGATGCATCACCTTCCACCATATATTTATCTAGCGCTTGATATGACTGATTACCGCTGACGTAGAAAGACTTATAATCATTGTTTTGAACATTAACACCAAAGCGAAACATAATATCTAACGTAATATCAATATAAGGCTTGGAAACTAATTCACCCTCAATTTCTATGGTGGTATCAGTTTCTAATAAAGGTGAAATCATCAAAATAGCCGTTAAAAATTGACTTGAGATAGAGCCATCAATCGTCACTGTATTACCAGTTAACGCCTTACCTTTAATTTTTACTGGTGGGTAATGTTTATTTTCTAAGTATTCTATATCGCCACCTAACTGTGCTAAAGCATCAACTAAATGTCCAATTGGACGCTCTTTCATTCGTTCTTCACCAGTTAAGGTGTATTCACCTTCACTTGCAGCAAGTGCTGCACACAATGGACGCATCGCGGTACCCGCATTACCTAAATATAACTCCAACGGCTCTTTAGACTTAAAGAAACCATTATTGCCAACAACGGTGCATTCTGTTCCGCAATCACTTAATGTATATTCAATACCAAGGCTTTTTAATGCATTTAACATATAGTTAATGTCATCACTAACTAACAAATTAGTGATTTTTGTTACGCCATTCGCTAATGCTGCAATTAACAGTGCACGGTTAGATAAACTTTTTGAACCAGGCAAAAATATTTCTCCATTAATCTTACCTATTGGATTTAATGTTAACTGTTCCACTTTATCTATTCCTCTTTTCAAACTGTTGCATAAATTCTACAAGTGCTTGTACACCTTCAAATGGCATTGCGTTATAAATACTTGCGCGCATGCCTCCGACCATTCTATGGCCTTGAAGTGCAGTTAACCCTGCAGCTTCAGATTCAACTAAAAACTTTTCATTTAAACTATCCTCTTTCAACCAAAAAGGAACATTCATTTTACTACGATATTCGGTATCAATAATATTTTGATAAAAATCACTGTCATCAATAGCTTGATACAATAACGCCGCTTTAGCTTGATTAATTTTAGCTATCGCCTCCACGCCACCTAAATCTTTAAGCCACTGAAACACTAAGCCCGCAAGATACCAAGCATACGTTGGTGGGGTATTGTACATAGAATTATTATCTGCAGCGGTTTTATAATTCATAATACACGGTGTTGCTATTTGAGCGTGACCCAATAAGTCTTCGCGAACAATAACAATAGTTAATCCCGATGGACCAATATTTTTTTGTGCTCCAGCATAGATTAAGCCGAATTTACTGACATCGACTTCATGGGATAATATAGTTGAAGACATATCAGCAACTAAAGGCACACCATTAGTTTCTGGAATAGTATTGATTTCAAGACCATTAACTGTTTCATTAGGGCAATAATGAACATATGCAGCCTCTGGGTTAAGAGGCCATTTTTGACTTTCCATTAGGCTTGATTGAGATGCTGTATCTTGATTAATGTTAATAACATTAATCTTACCAAAGTTTTTTGCTTCAACAGCTGCTGCTTTAGACCATGAACCAGATACAATATAATCAGCTGTCTTGTCTTGAGCTAATAGATTAAGGGGAACTGCAGAAAACTGCCCACGACCGCCACCATGACAAAACAAAACTTTATAATTATCAGGAATAGACATCAGCTCACGTAAATCTGCTTCTGCTTGCACAGCCATTGCCATATAAATATCGCTACGATGACTTAATTCCATTACAGAACTACCGGTATCTTGCCAATTAACAAACTCTTGTTGTGCTTTTGTCATTACAGGGGTCGGCAACATCGCTGGTCCAGCACAAAAATTAAAAAATTCTGACATTATCATTCCTATTCTCTTAACTGCTATTTGAATTACTTGTTTTTACTTCAGACATTTCACTTAAAAAATAACATTAAAAAAGGCGGTTATTAGCCGCCTTTTTAATGTTACTACGACAATTATTCTTTATTGTCGTCTTGTGGGCTATCTGCTTCATCTTGTTGAGCGCTATGCTCTGGATTGTGCTCTGGACTCGTTTCAATAAGTTCATCACCGTTAACAACTTCTTCAAGCTGTTCTGGCTCTTCAATTTCATCAATACGTTGTAATGCAACCACATGCTCATCATCAGCAGTACGGATTAAACGTACGCCTTGAGTATTACGACCTATAACACTAACTTCATTGACGCGAGTACGTACTAATGTACCACTATCAGTAATTAACATGATTTCATCGAGGTCTTCAACTTGAACTGCACCTACGACTTTACCATTACGTTCACTCACTTTAATAGAGACAACACCTTTCGTTGCCCTACTCTTAGCTGGATATTCAACTAAATCAGTACGCTTACCAAAACCATTTTCAGTAATGGTTAAGATAGGACCATCATTTTTAGGTACTATAAGTGAAACAACTTTTTGATCACCTTCAAGTTTCATACCGCGAACACCAGTACCAGTTCGACCGATAGGTTTTAACGCCCAACGTTGCTCCCCAGTTTCTGGATCAAGTTTTATTTCACCTGTTTCGCTATCACGCACTTTTTCGTTAAAACGTACAACTTTACCGGCATCAGAAAACAACATAATATCGTTATTACCATCGGTAATATCAACACCAATTAAAGTATCATCATCACGTAGGTTTAAGGCAATAATACCATTAGCACGTTGATTTGAGTAAGCGTCTAAACGTGTTTTCTTAACCGTTCCAGAAGCTGTTGCCATAACAATATATTTGTCATCTGCATATTCACGTACTGGTAAAATAGCCGTGATACGTTCGTCACTTTCTAATGGTAAAATGTTTACAATTGGACGTCCACGCGCTGTACGACTAGCTAATGGTAATTGGAAAACTTTCAACCAATATAATTTACCACGATCGGAGAAACATAAAATAGTGTCATGGGTATTAGCCACAAGTAAACGTTCGATGAAATCTTCTTCTTTCATCTTAGTTGCTGCTTTACCCTTACCGCCACGGCGCTGAGCTTCGTAATCACTTAAGACTTGATATTTAACGTAGCCTTCATGTGATAATGTCACTACAACATCTTCTTCAGTGATTAAGTCTTCTAAAGACAAATCATGTGAAGCATTAGTAATTTCAGTTCTACGCTCATCACCAAACTCATCACGAATAGCAACAAGTTCTTCACAAATAACTTCCATCAAACGAGCTGGTGTAGCCAAAATATGCATTAATTCTGCAATAAGGTCTAATAACGCTTTGTACTCGCTTAGAATTTTATCGTGTTCCATACCAGATAGTTTGTATAACTGTAGGTCGACAATTGCTTTTGCTTGCTCGGCAGTTAAGTAATATAAACCATCACGAATACCATATTCTGGTTCTAACCATTCGGGACGTGCTGCATCGTTACCTGCTTCGCTGAGCATATTAGCAACATTACCAAGTTCCCAACCTTGAGAGATAAGCTTTTCTTCGGATTCTTTTCTATTATTCGAATTTTTAATCATTTCAATGATTGGATCTATATTTGCTAAAGCAATTGATAGACCTTCTAAGATATGAGCACGGTCACGCGCTTTTCTTAATTCAAATATAGTGCGACGAGTAACAACTTCACGTCGATGTAAAACAAACGCTTCTAGCATTTCTTTTATGTTAAATATTTTTGGTTGACCATTAGTTAATGCCACCATATTTAAACCAAAAGAAACCTGCATTTGGGTCAGCTTATATAAGTTATTTAAAACAACTTCACCCACTTCACCGCGCTTGATTTCAATAACCATACGCATGCCATCTTTATCAGACTCATCACGTAAGGCAGAGATACCTTCAAGACGTTTATCTTTAACAAGCTCAGCCATTTTTTCAATTAAACGTGCTTTGTTTACTTGATAAGGTAATTCGTGAACTATTATTGTTTCTTTACCCGTGGTTTCATGTACATCAATACTTGCACGTGCACGTATTTTTATTTTACCACGTCCCGTTCGGTAAGCTTCTTCAATACCGGCACGACCACTAATAATACCTGCTGTTGGAAAGTCAGGTCCTGGGATATATTGTAAAATTTCTTCGAACGTTAATTCACTGTTTTCAATAAGCGCTAAACAAGCATCAATCACTTCAGTTAAATTATGTGGCGGAATATTGGTTGCCATACCAACAGCGATACCTGACGTACCATTTACTAGTAAGTTAGGTACTCTGGTAGGCATAACTGCTGGTATATGTTCTGTACCATCATAGTTAGGTACAAAATCAACAGTTTCTTTATCTAAATCGGCGAGAATAGAATGTGCAATTTTAGACATTCTAATTTCGGTATAACGCATTGCAGCTGCGCTATCACCATCAACAGAGCCAAAGTTACCTTGTCCATCGACAAGCATGTAACGTAAGGAAAATGGCTGTGCCATACGAACTATTGTATCATAAACTGCAGTATCACCATGGGGGTGATACTTACCTATTACGTCACCAACCACACGGGCTGATTTTTTATAGGCTTTATTCCAATCATTACCTAATACATCCATGGCAAATAACACCCGGCGATGTACAGGTTTTAAACCATCACGAACATCAGGCAATGCTCGCCCAACTATCACGCTCATGGCATAATCTAAATAGGAGGTTTTTAGTTCATCTTCAATATTAACTGGAACTATTTGTTTGGCCAGATCGGACATAAATCGATGGTATCCCTTAACTAATTCTTTTGCTTAACAATACCACTTATTATAGCAATGCTATTTTTTTGTATTAATTAAACAGTATTTTAAAGATTTTATTGTTATGTAATTGTTATATAACAGACACTAATAATAGTAATCAACGCAGCATACTAGCATATAAATGTTTGATGCCATACAGCTTTATTTAAAGGTTTTTTTAGGGAATATTAACCGCTCAAAAAAGCACCTAAAAACAGTAGATTTGATCTATCTTCTTTGCTTAAAAATAACTTTCGTTTAGAATTGAGATATTGAAAGTTAATTTAAAGTAGTGAATGTATGTCAATCAAACCTCCTAACGTAAATGAAGCTGAAATTGCAAAATTTGAACAAGTTGCTAGCCAATGGTGGGATTTAACTGGTGATTTTAAACCCTTACATCAAATTAACCCATTAAGAGTGCAATTTATAAGTCAACACATTGCCCATCAGGTTAATGATATTGAGTCGAATAACGGCTTTTATAATAAAGAGATTATTGATGTTGGTTGCGGTGGCGGAATATTATCTGAGTCACTGGCAAAAATGGGTGCAAAGGTAACCGGTATTGATATGGGTACTGAGCCACTAAATATTGCAAAATTGCATGCACTTGAAACAGGTGTATCTATTAATTATCAAAAAATTACTGCAGAAGAAAAAGCAGTACAAAATCCAGAGTGTTTTGATGTAGTGACCTGTATGGAAATGTTAGAACATGTGCCTGATCCTGAATCAGTGATTCAAGCATGTTCTACTTTAGTTAAGCCCGGCGGTTTGATATTCTTTTCAACCCTTAACAAAAGTATTAAATCTTATTTACTTGCCATAGTTGCTGCTGAAAAACTACTCAAAATAGTCCCTGATGGCACTCATGATCATAAAAAATTTATTCGTCCATCGCAACTTATTACTTGGGCTGAAGCACATGGATTAAAGTGTATTGATGCCAGTGGAATTCATTATAACCCTATAACAGGAAGCCATAAGCTAAATGACTCCCTTGATGTCAATTACATATTATGTTGTTACAAGCTTTAAAGTAGATGTTGTTAATTACTAGTATTTATAAGTAAATGATTACTCAATTTATTGATGTATAAACAACTAAGTTGTTCATACATCAATAAATGCTCATATCAATACCACAAGTCACTGTAAAATAGGTCATCTATTATATTTAGATTAATTCACTTTAGATGACACAAATATTTAATAAAATATTTAATAAAATATTTATTTTAAAAATATCAGGTTTAAAATAAATAAAATAATCGTTGCTTTTAGTAAATTCCAAAATGAAAAAGTCTTGCTAGGTTAGTCATCACTAACCGTAAATACACTACAAAAAAGATCACAAAGATCAACTTATTTTATCCCTTGCAAAATAGCTAAAACCTCACTATCTTGTGTTTAGAATTATAAAAAACCCTAGATATTGTGCATTTGATGCTCAGTTGTTGTTTTAATACTACGTATTTTAGTCACTCATTTCTAATACGTATGTGGGTTTTTTTATTAGGGACGTTTTAAATCCTTTTGTTAGGAATAATAAACAATAACAATAATCGCTTTGCAGGTATTTCATGAATAATAACCTTTCTGTAACTAAACGAAATGGTAAAAAAGAAGCCATTGATTTAGAAAAAATTCACCGTGTTATTGCTTGGGCTGCTGATGGCTTGGAGCAAGTATCGGTTTCTCAAGTTGAATTAAAATCTCACATTCAGTTTTATGACGGTATCAAAACTGAAGATATTCATGAAACTATCATTAAAGCCGCTGCTGACTTGATATCTGAAGAAACGCCAGACTATCAATATTTAGCTGCTCGCTTAGCGGTATTTCATCTCCGTAAGAAAGCCTATGGACAATTTGAACCACCTGCGCTTTATGATCATGTAGTCAAATTAGTCGAAGCAGGGAAATATGATCAACACCTGCTAGCAGATTATGACAAAGATGACTTTGAATATATGGCTAATTTTATGGACCATAGCCGTGATCTCAACTTCAGTTATGCTGCGATGAAACAGCTTGAAGGTAAGTATTTAGTTCAAAATCGTGTCACTGGTGAAATTTACGAGAGTGCGCAATTTCTATACATATTAGTGGCTGCGTGCTTGTTTGCTAAATATCCTGCTGAGACTCGTTTAACTTATGTAGAAAATTTTTATCATGCTATTTCACGTTTTAAAATATCGCTACCAACACCTATTATGGCTGGTGTTCGTACACCAACACGTCAATTTTCATCGTGCGTATTGATTGAGTGTGGAGATAGTTTAGATTCAATTAATGCGACATCAAGTGCTATTGTTAAGTATGTTTCTCAACGTGCAGGTATTGGTGTAAATGCGGGACGTATTCGTGCATTAGGGAGTACGATAAGAAATGGAGAAGCATTTCATACTGGATGTATCCCGTTCTTTAAGCATTTCCAAACAGCTGTTAAAAGTTGTTCACAAGGTGGGGTTCGCGGCGGTGCTGCTACATTATTCTATCCATTATGGCATCTTGAAGTAGAAAGTTTACTGGTACTAAAAAATAACCGTGGTGTTGAAGAAAACCGAGTCCGTCATTTAGATTATGGTGTACAATTTAACAAGCTAATGTACCAACGCTTAATAAAAGGTGGCTCTATTACCCTATTTAGTCCTAGTGATGTACCAGGATTATATGATGCTTTCTTTGAAGACCAAGATAAATTTGAACGTTTATATGAGCAATATGAAAACGATGACTCTATTCGTAAAAAACGTATTAAGGCCATTGAATTATTTACTCTATTTGCCCAAGAACGCGCAAGCACTGGTCGTATATATTTACAAAATGTTGATCACTGTAATACCCATAGTCCATTTGAACCAACTAAAGCTGCTATTCGTCAGAGTAACTTATGTTTAGAAATAGCTTTACCTACTAAACCAATGAATGACATTAATGATGAGAATGGTGAAATTGCCCTTTGTACATTATCTGCATTCAACTTAGGCGCTATCGACTCTTTAGATGAAATAGAAGGACTAGCTGATTTAGCTGTACGCGCGTTAGATTGCTTATTAGATTATCAAGATTACCCCATTGCTGCTGCACAAAGTGCAAGTATGGCCCGTAGAACATTAGGTATAGGCGTTATTAACTATGCATATTATCTTGCTAAAAATGGTCTTTATTACTCAAATGGTAGTGCAAACAATTTAACACATCGTACTTTTGAAGCGATTCAATTTTATTTGTTAAAAGCGACAAACCAATTAGCAATAGAGCAAGGTCCTTGCCCTAAATTTGATGAAACCCGCTTATCAAAAGGGATTTTACCGATTGATACTTATAAAAAGGCTATCGATGATATTACTGGTGAGCCCCTTCATCTTGATTGGGAGAGCTTACGTGAAAGTATTAAAAAACATGGTGTAAGAAACTCCACTGTATCTGCGTTAATGCCATCAGAAACATCGTCACAAATATCTAATGCAACTAATGGTATCGAGCCACCTCGTGGTTTAATAAGTATTAAGGCCAGTAAAGATGGTGTATTAAAACAAGTTGTTCCTGAATATGAAAAACTTAAAGGCAACTATGAATTACTATGGAATATTCCAGATAACCAAGGTTATTTAGAACTTGTTGGTATTATGCAAAAGTTTGTCGACCAAGCTATATCGGCAAATACTAATTATGACCCAAGTAAGTTTGAAGGCGGTAAAGTACCCGTTAAACAAATCTTAAAAGATATACTAACGGCTTATAAATTGGGTGTTAAAACACTTTATTATCATAACACCCGTGATGGTGCTAGTGATGACATTGAAGTTGAAGACGATGGATGTGCCGGTGGTGCTTGTAAAATTTAATCGTTTTATATCATCTATTGTATACCCCAATTTAATCTATCAATATAAAGCCTAGTAATGTACTAGGCTTTTGCTACTACAGCAGTGTAGTCTCAAAGGAATCTACTCATGACGTATACTACGTTTAATCAAACGCCCAATAACGCTCTACTAGAGCCAATGTTTCTAGGCAATAGCGTTAATGTTTCTCGCTATGATCAGCAGCGTTTTATGGCGTTTGAAAAGCTAATTGAAAAACAACTTTCCTTTTTTTGGCGTCCAGAAGAAGTAGATGTATCAAAAGATAGAGCTGACTGGCAAAGCCTAACCGATTCTGAAAAACATATCTTTATATCTAATTTAAAATATCAAACGCTCTTAGACTCAATGGCTGCTCGCTCGGTAAATGCTGTATTTTTACCCTTAGTATCCTTGCCTGAAGTAGAAACATGGGTAGAAACTTGGGCCTTTAGTGAAACTATTCACTCTCGCTCTTACACACATATTTTACGTAATTTATTTACTGAACCTGGTGAAATTTTCGATGATATCATCGTTAATCCTGCCATTTTAAAACGTGCTTCTAGTATTGCTAAATACTTTGATGAAGTAATTTTGACAACACAGTTATTTCAATCACAAGGTGAGGGAACCTATGAAGTTGAAGGTAGAACCGTTGAAGTTACTACCAGAAAGCTTAAAGAGCGTTTATATCTTGCTGTTTGTTCTGTTAATGCGCTAGAAGCTATCCGTTTTTACGTCAGCTTTGCTTGTTCATTTGCTTTTGCTGAGCGTGAGTTACTTGAAGGTAATGCCAAGATTATTAAACTAATTGCACGTGATGAAGCACTTCATCTAACGGGTACTCAACATATTCTTAATAATTGGAAATCAGGTAAAGATGATCCTGAAATGAAAGTTATTAGTGAAGAGCTTCGTGATGAAGGATTACAAATTTTCTTAGATGTTGTTGAACAAGAAAAAGAATGGGCTCAGTATTTATTTAAAGATGGTTCAATGATTGGACTTAATGCAGATATTTTAAATCAATACATTGAATATATTTCTAATCAACGTTTAACCGCTATCGGTTATGACGCGCCTTATGACATTAAAAGTAATCCTTTACCTTGGATGAATGCATACCTTGTTAGCGATAATGTGCAAGTTGCTCCGCAAGAAACTGAAATATCAAGTTATCTAGTTGGTCAGGTTGACTCATCAGTAGATGTAGATGATTTTGATGGCTTTGACTTGTAATAAAAGCAGAGGATATTTGCCTTAATTACTATGAAAACAAAACATACGCCTACAAACTTGGAAAATACCATTAAATTTATTCCAAAAATAAACGTTCAAGGTAAAGTTGTTCATTATGATAATAATGAACAGACGTTACTTGATTGTTTAGAGTCGGCTAATGTAGAAGTACATTATCATTGTCGTGATGGGTTTTGTGGTGCGTGTCGAGTTACACTAGTAGAAGGCCAAATAAGCTACCCTTTAGGTGAGCCTTTAGCTTTTGTCGGTAACAATGAGATATTAACTTGTTGTTGCGTACCAGTTACTGATATTAGTTTACTAATAGACTAATATCAGATGAATCGCTTCGCTATTTAGTACAAAAAGAATGAAGGTCAGCTCACATCTAACGCTAATTCTATTCCTTTCATCACTCTATTTATCTGTGATGAAAGCTGAGAAAATAAGCTATCAAAATCTTCTTTTTTATCATAATTAACAGCTATATCAAGTGCTTTAGTTACTTCAAATAAATCCATAGCACCAACAGAGCATGCAACGCCTTTTAGTGTATGTGCAAGATGTTTTACTGAATCAAAATCCTGCTGCTTTATCGCTCTTTGTAATTTATCCCCATCTAGATGGTGATCTTGATAAAACATCACTAATATCTCTTTAAATAATGCTTCATCGCCCAATACATTACTGATACCTATATCAAAATCAATACCATCATAGTTCGCCATAATTATATTCTCCTGAAAATGATTATTTTTATCTATATCGTCAGTATTTATGGGACTAGCGACGGTCTTATCACGTTCATCTATTGTGGCAACAATTCTATCATCAACGACTTGGTTGCGGCCATGCTCTTTAGCATAATAAAGTGCTCTGTCTGCCTGTTTTAATAATTCATCAATAGTTAATGGGCCCTTTGGAGCTAACACGAGTCCAATACTTACGGTAATATTAATATTTCTTTTATTGTTATTGTTATTGTTATTGTTATTGTTAGTAATAATTCCAACGCTGAGTTGTTCCATATAATAACGGAATCTTTCACAGGCAATATTAGCATTTTTCCTGTTCGTATTAGGTAAGCAAACAGCAAACTCTTCGCCACCAACGCGACCTATAATATCATAACCTCGAAATACTTCAGTCATTCCTTGACTAAAAACACGCAATACTTGGTCACCTGCGTCATGTCCATAGTTATCATTGACTTGTTTAAAAAAATCGATATCAAACATTGCAACAACTAATGATTGTCCTGCTCTACTTGCTAAACTGATAGCATGATTACTTAATTCAAAAAAGCTTCCTCTGTTATTAATACCTGTAAGGAAGTCGGTTTTTGCTAAATATTCGAGTTGTGCTGTTTTTTCCATTAATCTGATCGCTGTTCTCATTCGAGCGAGTAGTACCTTTGTAACATAAGGTTTTGTAACGTAATCACCTGCGCCTAATTCTAAAGCAGCAACAACCTCATCTTCATCTGTCGAAGCTGATAACATAATAACCGGTATTTCAGCACTAATGACTTGTGCTTTTATTTTAGCTAACGTTTCTAATCCCGAAAGCCCAGGCATATACATATCTAGTAAAATAAGATCTATTTCTTGTGTTCCTAATGAAACGAGCGCATCTTCGCCACCATCACAACATGAGATCTGATAACCGGCGGCGCTAAGATCAAACTCCAATAACATTTGAGTATCTTTAGCATCATCAACAACCAATATTCTATATTCTTTATCTAAAATCATTGAGCAATCACCGGGCTATTAACAATTTACTAATTTACGTATTATTATAACTACAAGATCATCATTATAATTTTTATATAGTTAAAAATTCTGTTAATTCTTTTGAATTAAATGGCTTCCTGAGTACTGGATATTCCCAGTCCCTATATTCAATAGCTATATAACCGCTAATTGAGAATACATTAATATCAGGAAACTCCTCTAAAACTATACTCACCGCCTCTTTACCCGATAAGTCAGGTAAAATCATATCAGTGATGAAAATATCAAAGACGATGTCGCCATTGATTTTTCTAATAATTGTTCTTTATTATTAGCAACAACCACATTTGTACCTTTACTCTCTAGAAACAAAGCGATAAATTCCGCAATACTTATCTCATCATCAAGTACTAAAACATTAGTATTTTCATAGCTTAATAACGATGACTTTAACTCTTTCACCAAATATTTTTATTTTAATAATTTGCATTTAAATACAAGAGTAAAATGAGCACCACCAATATCACTAATACCTTCAACTTGAATCAGGCCATTATGTTTATATATAGTACTATAAACATTTGCCAAACCAATACCATTACCTTTATTGACTTATTTCGAACTATAAAAGGGATAAAAAATCTTAGTTAAATTTTCTTTTTCAATACCCACACCACTATCTTTTACGTAGATTTCTAAACGACTATTATCAAGCTAGTTTGCTAATATTTCTATTTGACCACTCAAACCTTTCTCTTGAATAGCATCTTGAGCATTGAGTACTAAATTTAACAAAATGTTAATGAACTCCCCTTGTGGGAAATTAATCAAACAGTGCATAGGCTCAAACTTAAAGGTGACATTGATAGTACTTAACAATAACTGCTTAAACAAATATTAGTTATCATTAATATCTTGAATAGGATCAAAGCTAACAACTTTTACTGTTGGTTTTCGGGTAAAATATAATAATCGTTCGGTAACATCTTTACCTTTGTCTATGGCATTTTTAACTCTATCTATGTACGGAGAAATATCTTGTTCACCACGAGAAGATTTCATCTCCAACATTTCAATAGCACCAAGGACAACACCTAAGACATTATTAATATCATGGGAGACATTATCAAAACTAATATTATTTTCTTTAATTTGACCTTGTTCTTTCGTCTGTTTTTTATATTAATTATATTCTGTAATAATATAATTAAAGAGTACCGCACTAGCGCCATCATGATGAGGGAAGATGTCTTGATAAACGACATTATCGTTATCATCAATAAAAGAAATTAGCACTTTTATGATAAAATTAACCATCGCTAAAAGCTTTAATTTTTCAAATAAATCTTCGCTACGGGTAATATCCTTATATACACCAAATACCGCTAGTGCTATGCCATTACTATCTCGCTCAGCTACAGCAATAACCTCAACTTTAACTTTCTTACCTGTAGGCTAAGTTAACTGAATTTTAAGATGAAATGGATGTTGCTGGTAAATAGCATTATGAAAACTGCTACGAAATTTAGCTCTATCTTTTTCTCGCAATACATCCACTGTATTTTCAAAATAAGGTAAAATCGATTTATTGGTTAAGCCATGAATACGAAATATTTCTACGGACCAGTCAAGTGTTGCTGACTGAATATCAAAACGCCAATGACCTGAATTACTAATGCGCTCAGATAACATTAACCAATCATTTTGTTTTTTTACTTTACTATCATATTCTTGGTAGTGGTAACGTCTTTCACTGTGCTAAACATTAAACTCGCTCGTTCATCAACACGCTCAACCTGTAACCCCTCAAATATTTCTACTTCATTCCATGGTTCATACAAGCCAAGTGGTATATAGTCAAAACGACCATTCTGTAACATATTAAATAATGTAGAATGCCCAGAACCGGTAACTAACCGATAATTATTATTGGTTAAAATTGCAGAATCTGGCCAATAACGTCTCTGTCCAGCAAATAGTTTTTTCAGTTGCTTCGTATTGTTAATTTTAGAGAACTTTGCTTGTTGTCCCCCTTTGATTAAAAAAATACGATAACCACCTAAACCTCTTGGTAGTGGTATTCTAATAGGGGTTAATTCTTGCTCACGCTTTTGTGACGTCATTGTCCAAGTGACACTTAAATTGCGATTATGTTTAACCTCAGCAAGTGCACTACCTTGAAACATAGGCAAAATCACTTTTTCAAGCTGATAATCACTAAATTATTCTTTTGAATTTTCAAGTACAAGTTTAAGTAATGCAAGATAGTAGATTTTTTCTTTAAATTTGTCGTCATCCCACCACGGGTATAAAATAGTATATGTAGCCTTTACAACATTACTAATATAGGAAAAAAACAACATAAATAAAGTAATATAACTACTACGCATGACTAAACTTCTATCAATTACTGGAAAAATTACTGACATAACTCAGAAAAATATTTGTTATAAATTATGTTAACTCTACTTAATAGCATGACTAAGGTGGATTATTTATTGGCAGTTAATCGTTGCATTTTGTGCTTTATTAGCTTGCAATTTCAATGTTGAAAATGAGACAACACCTTGGCCAACGGTGGTGAGACCAAATGGCACAGTAACTCGGCCAAAATTAACACCTTGTTTAACAAAGCAATTAAGATCAACGCTAAGTTCTTGCCATTCATGAATAGTAAAGCCTTTCATTACTGCGCTGATATCAACCGATTTTTGACAATCAGCTTCATCACAATGCATTTCAAGTATTACAGACTCACTAAACTCTTGGCCTTTACGCACTAGAACAGTTAACGCTGAATCGTTTTCGATATATTGACGTAAATCTTCAACAAAAGTACTTTGTAATCTCACAGAGGCAGATTCTTTACCAGTAAAGGTTAAGGTTCGAGCATCTTCTTGTACATCTTTATCCATGGTTCTTAACGTAATACCAGGCAGTGCAACCAACGAACTAGATACACCAATCGCTTGCTCACCTGAAATAATATTTAGCGACCACGGCGCTTTTACCGTATTTTCAAATAATACCAAAGACTGCTCTGCAGTAGCCGACTTTTCAACAACTACATTTAAATCATCAAGTAAGATATTGTCATCACCATATTGCAGACCAAAACCATAAGGTAATAAAGGTGCATAATCTTCATCAAAGCGGTTTACAATGGCTTGTGTCGCCGACTTAGGCCAAGAGAAAGACAACTTCCCTTTGAAGTTATGATTAATTTCACCATCTGCTTTAGTGAATAATACATCACTTACGCCGACACCTTCACTACCTGGTAACCAAGCAGCAACGAATGCATCCGAGACATTTAGCTCGGCGTTAACCCACATAGGACGACCAGAGATAAATACCGAAACAACTTTAATGCCTTCAGCCTTAAGCTTTTTAAGTAATGCTAAGTCAGTTTTATTACCGCGTTGATAATCAAGATTGTCAATATCGCCTATACCTTCTGCATAGGGTTGTTCACCAAACACAACAATAGCAACCTCTGGTTTTTGTTTAAAAGTGCCATCAACCGCTAATTCAATATTACCACCCGCATTGTTTACGACTTGCTTAAAGCCATCATAAATAGAACTGCCACCAGGGAAGTCAGAGTTAACATTACCAGTACCTTGCCATGTTACCGACCACCCACCAGATTGCTGGCCTATATTGTCAGCACCACTACCCGCGACTAGAACATTAGTATTTGGTTTGAGTGGTAAAATATTGTTTTTATTTTTCAGTAAAACAAGTGACTCTCGTACTGCTTGACGAGCAACTTGGCGGTGTTCAGCTGCACCAATTAATTCAAGTTTTCCTGATATAGCTCGATTTGCAGGACTTGGCTTATCGAATATACCTGCTCTATGCTTCACTCGTAAAATACGGCTGACGGCATCATCGATACGCGATATTTCAATTTCACCCGACTTAACTTGATCAATGGTATTTTCATACAAAGGTTTCCAAGCATCGGTTGGAACCATAAATATATCTAGGCCAGCATTTATGGTTTGACTGCAGCTTTCGTTGGTACAGCCTGGAATTTGGCCATGGCCATTCCAATCACCTACGACAAAGCCATCAAAGCCCATTTTGCCTTTTAAGACATCGGTTAATAGGTATTTATTGCCATGTAATTTTTCACCATGCCAACTATTAAATGATGCCATTACCGATTGCGCACCTGCCTCTAAACCACCTACATAACCTTGAGCATGAATATCAAATAATTCCTGTTCTGAAAAAAGGTTATTACCCTGATCATCACCGCCCTCAGTACCACCATCACCTAAAAAGTGTTTTATAGTAGATATTACCCGTGAATCACCTAAGAAATCTTTCTCGGCATGTCCTTGCAATCCTTTTACAATAGCCGCTGAGTACTCACGAACTATCTCAGGATCTTCTGAATAGCCTTCATAAGTTCTACCCCAGCGATCATCACGAACAACAGCAACCGTAGGTGCAAATACCCAATCGATACCGGTAACCATCACTTCGGTGGCAGTAATTGCCGCAATTTGCTCAATAAGTACAGGGTTATTTGTAGCACCTAAGCCAATGTTATGTGGAAACAAAGTAGCGCCTATAACATTGTTATGGCCATGCACTGCGTCGGTGCCCCAAATAGTAGGAATACTATTGCCATCCAAACTATCATCAACTGAGGCTTGATACATGTCTTCAGCTAACTTTATCCAATCAGCGGGCGTTGCATGTTTATCATTGTTAGGGAAAGCACCACCGCCATTTAAATACGAACCAAAACCATACTTTCGCATGTCTGCAACAGTGATGTCGCGTATTTCTGGCTGGATCATTTGTGCTACTTTTTGCTCAAGTGTCATGGTGGCTAATAATGACGCCACTTTAGCTTCAATCTCTGTATCCAACTTTACCGCAATATCAAGTACTGGCCAGATATCAATATTCGATGAAGCTGCTGATTGTGATACTGATTCAACGGTCGCATCGGTTGTTATTGAAGATGATTCTTCTTGACCATTACACCCCACAGTGATTAACGACATCGCCAGATAAAACATGCTAGTTTTAATTGAGTTGTTTTTTATCATAGTATTACTTCTTGTTTTTATTGATTATGTATATTGATCGTTTATTTATATCGTTAGTTTTATAGCTAACTTTTTATTGTTAACTACTTATAAATATTAACGAGGATACTTCTGATAACCCGCTGTTATTTGGATATCACTTTTACTTTGCTGCCTGAAAGACCGTAGTAAGCAATAAAAACATAGCAAACAATAAGTAATAAAAGTGCATCTTGTATGCCAATACTATCCACTAGGAACCCTTGGATAAGTGGAATAATAGCGCCACCAACAATAGCTAAACATAAGATACCTGAGCCTTGGCTGGTATGTTTACCTAAGCCGTTAATCGCTAAACTAAATATCGTTGGAAACATAATTGAATTACATAACCCAACTAATAAAATTGCTACCATAGCAACCGTACCTGAAGTAAATACAGCAGTTAAAATTAATAAAATAGCGACACTCGCGTTGAACAATAACGCACTACCGCCTGAAATTTTTTGCATAACAGCCGCGCCAATAAAACGACCAACCATAGCGCCACCAAAGTAATAAGCGATGTATTTTGCAGCTTTAGATTCTTCTAAGCCAGCAATACTAGGTTCAACTAAAAAGCTAACTAACAAACTACCAATTGATACTTCAGCACCAACATAAACAAAAATACCAACAGCGCCTAAAACCAAATGGCGATATTGCCATGCACTTCCTTCGATCTCTGTAACGTTTTTTTCTTCAGTACTATCATCAGATACAGATAAGTTAGGTAATTTCAACCAAGCAAAAACGGCGGCAAGTACTAACAACATAGCCGCAAGTAAAACGTAAGGCATTTGTACAGATTCGGCTGATGCTTGTACAGAAATAGCACCCGCAGCTTCATTTAAGATCAAATAAGCACCAAAGAATGGTGCTACAGTTGTACCCAAGGCATTAAAAGCTTGTGTCATGGTTAAACGAGATGAAGCTGTTTTTGCATCGCCTAACAAACTAACATAAGGGTTAGCTGAAACTTGTAATAAGGTAATACCACTGGCAAGAATAAATAACGCTATCAAAAATACAGGATAGCTATGCATACTTGCTGCAGGATAAAAGCATAAACAACCTGTGGCAGCTATCACTAATCCCAAAACAATCCCTTTTTGATAACCTAATTTTTTAACAATTATGCCTGCAGGTAGTGACACTATGAAATAGGCACCAAAGAAACAAAACTGTACTAACATGGCTTGGGCATAGGATAAATTAAACACACCTTTTAAATGCGGAATTAAAATATCGTTTAAACAAGTAATAAATCCCCACATAAAAAACAATGACGTTAGTGACGTGAGTGCAAATGTATAATTATTAGCTGTTTTCAAATCGCCCACTTGTTCGAAAGTACCTAAATTTGACTGTATTGACATGACTTACCTCTTAAAATTTATTTATTATTAGTTATTAATTTACGCATCTTACTCTTAGCAAAAAATCGACTATTATATTAATTATAAAATATTTTTTTATAATTTATTAAACACTAACTTTCAATAACTTAATTATATTAAATTTAAAAGTAAGTGAAACTAGTTGACCTAAGTCATAGAAAGCTCTAGTCTAAATGTAAGCGCTTACATGACTGTATTAGAGAACATCTAGCTACTTTTATCAACCTTTTTATAAACGCTACATAAAATAATACAGATAATCGCCAAATTAACTTGGCTTACAGAAATAGGTAACTCATTCATGACTGTCAAACTTACTCTACCCACTCAATCTAAAATGTTATCAAAAGATTTCATCTATGGTGTAGCAACGGCTTCATTTCAAATTGAGGGTGGCAAAGACGCAAGACTTCCATGCATTTGGGATACTTTTTGTAATACACCCAATAAAATTATTGATGGCTCAAATGGTGAAGTGGCGTGTGATCATTTTAATCTGTGGCAAGACGATATTGAGCTAATAGACTCATTAGGCGTTGATGCTTATAGACTATCTATTTCATGGCCGCGAGTAATAACCGAGACTGGGGCGCTAAATCAAGCGGGTGTTGATTATTACTTAAATATTTTAGATGCATTGAAGTCTAAAAATATTAAAGCGTTTGTCACGCTATATCATTGGGATTTACCACAATACTTAGAAGACCAAGGTGGTTGGTTAAATCGTGAAACAGCCTATAAATTTAGAGATTATACCGATTTAATTTCAAAGGTATTTGGTAATCGCGTTCATGCTTACGCTACCCTAAACGAACCTTTTTGTAGTGCCTTTTTAGGTTACGAAGCAGGTGTGCACGCACCAGGTGTTATTGGCAAAGAGTTTGGTAAGAAAGCCGCACATCACCTATTACTTGCTCATGGTTTAGCAATGCAAGTATTAACAAAAAACAGTCCTAATAGCCAAAATGGTATCGTGCTAAATTTTACTCCTTGTTATCCTGAGTCTGATTCAGTAGCAGATATAAAAGCAACTTCATTTGCCGATGATTATTTCAACCAGTGGTATATTAAACCCTTATTTGACGGTGATTATCCTAAAATAATGGCAGAATTGCCTAAAGGAAATCATCCTAAAATTTTTGAAGGTGATATGGCTATCATTTCACACCCTATTGACTTCTTAGGGGTGAATTTTTATACCCGTGCAATTTATCGTACAGATGCCGATGAACACTTCTTTCAAATAGAGGCGCCAGCGCCTCGCACAGATATTGGTTGGGAGATTTATCCCAAAGCCTTTACTGAATTATTAGTTTCACTTAATGAAACATACACACTACCGCCGGTTTATATTACTGAAAATGGCGCTGCAATGGCTGATGAGATTATTGATGGTGTTGTTAGTGATCAAGGTAGAGTAGATTATTATCAACAACACCTAAATGCCGTGCATGACGCTATGGTACAAGGTGTTCAAGTTAAAGGTTATTTTGCTTGGAGCTTAATGGATAACTTTGAATGGGCTGAAGGTTATTTAAAACGCTTCGGCATAGTACATGTTGATTACGATACCCAAGCAAGAACAGTTAAAGCAAGCGGACTAACTTATAAAGCATTAATAACTAATAGATAAAATTAGTATTAATCTAAGCGATTGGAACAAAAATGACTAAATTACCCTTTCATGAAAAAGTAGGTTACGCCATGGGCGATGCCGCAGCCAATTTAGTCTGGCGTGGCGCTTTGGCCTATCTAGCAGTGTTTTATACTGACACTTTTGGCTTAACTGCAGCCGCAGCCGCTATGCTCTTTTTAGTAGTACGTTTAACTGACGGTGTAACTGACATCATCATGGGCATGATAGCTGATAGAACCTCGACTCGTTGGGGACAGTTTCGTCCTTGGATATTATGGTCAACACCATTTTTAGCCATCTTTATGGTGTTATCTTTCACTACACCTGATTTAAGTTATACCGGTAAACTTGTGTATGCCTATATAACTTATATAGGTTTAACGCTGGCCTACACAGTAAATAATGTACCTTATTCAGCATTAATGGGCGTAATGACACCAAGTGACACAGAACGCACCAGTTTATCGGGTTTTCGTTTCGCTGGTGCCTTTGCGGGTGGTTTGTTAGTCATGGGATTTTTACCTGATTTAGTCGCCTATTTTGGTGATGGTAATGATGCAATGGGTTATCAATATTCCATGTATTTATTTGCAGCTATTTTAATTGTTTTGATGGTTATCACTTTTGCAAGTACCAAGGAACGTATTACTCCCAAAATAGATAAATCAGTTAGTTTAAAATCAGAGTTAGGTGATTTACTTAAGAACTTACCACTTATTATTTTACCATTACTGTCAATGACTTTATTCTTCTATTATCGCGACATTTATAGTGGACTATTTTTTATTGTCGTCATGGCTTCTATGTGGATACTTATTAAAGGGGTAATCAAAAAATCACCTGATGAGATGAGTGGCACACAACGAGACATGGTTGACTTACTGACAAATAAACCTTGGTTAATATTACTCGGCATGGGATTTTTAACCATGATGTTTAACGGTATAAAGTACGGCACTATTGCCTATTACTTTAAATACCACGTAGGTGATGAGCTGATGGCTGGACAATATTTTATCGCTTTATTGATAGTGTCAATTTTAGGCGCGCTAGCCACAGGCTACCTATCGGAAAAATTAGGTAAACGTACCTTATTTATTGTGTCACTTATTCTTAGCGGACTACTCACGGCAGGATTTTATTGGGTACCTAAAGGTAACATTAGTGCTATTTTTATTTTAGGGTGTAGTGCAGAATTCTTTGCCGCTATCATGCCAACATTATTCTTTACCATGTTAGGTGATTCTGCTGATTACTCTGAATGGAAAAACGGTCGTCGCGCTACAGGACTGATTTATTCTGCAGGTACATTTGTTCAAAAAACAGGTGGCGGCTTTGCTGGTGCCTTGGTATTAGTGGTGCTTGCGGGTTATGGCTACGATGGTATGGATAAATTAACTATTGAGGCTTCTTTACCTGCTATGCAATTACTGATGAGTTGGATCCCCGCTGCTTTTGCTTTTGTCGGTGCTGCATTAATGATGTTCTACCCATTAACAAGTAAACAGAACCAAGAAATTGGTTATGAGTTAAGTCAGCGTAGAGTATCTTTAACAACGGTTTAATAAGTATTATTCTACCATGATATTTTTCATTAAAATGGCCATGGCTATTAGTAGTGTAATTGCTATAGCTTGGCTAATGTCAAAATATACCCTAAGAGAAAAAAAGTAGTAAAAATTTAAACTGAATTAAAGACTACTACTAGTTAAAATATTGCCAAATATGCTAAAATTTTGCTATTACAATTTATACTATTTACAACAAAATTGCGTAACTTAGGAATAATATGGCGACAATATACGAAGTTTCAAAACTTGCTGATGTCTCTTTAGCAACCGTTTCTCGTGTGATAAATAAAAACGCACGAGTCAGTGAAAAAACACGCCAAAAAGTTCTAGTAGCAATGGCTGAACTTGGTTATCGCCCTAACTCTATTGCTCAGTCATTAGCATCGAGTAGAAGCAACAGTGTAGGTGTATTAGTGTCAGAGTTACATGGTTCATTCTTTGGTCAGATGATGGCTGGTATTGAAGCTGAACTAAGGGCTGCGGGCAAACATGTCATTATTACCACTGGACATAGTGAAGAAGAAAAAGAAAAAGAAGGTATAGAGTTTTTGATTAGTAGAAACTGTGACGCAATTATATTGCACGTTGAAGCAGTGAGCGATGAATACCTTATAGATTTGTGTAAAGGTAGTACGCCTATTTATTTAATGAGTCGACTAGTAAATGAACTGAGTGAAAACTGTATTAGTTTAGACAACGAATTAGGCGGTTTTTTAGCAACTCAGTCAATCATTGAACAAGGTCACTTAGCTATTGCGTATATAACAGGTCCACAATTTAAAGCCGATTCAAAAGATAGATTAGCTGGACATAAGCGTGCGCTAGCAGAAAATAATATTTCTTTTAGTGACACACTCTATTTTGAAGGCGACTTTAAAGAAACAGGTGGTAGTGACGGTTTAAAACACTTCATTAAAAGTAAAAAAGAGTTTAGTGCATTAATTTGTGCGAACGATGAAATGGCCTCAGGAGCAATAACTTATGCTAGAGAGCATGGTTTCACTTTACCTAATGATTTGTCAATAATAGGTTTTGATAACATCATTTTTGCAAGACATACTTTCCCTAAGCTAACTACAATCGATAATCCAGTAAATTCAATGGGGCACATGGCTGCAAAATTAGTACTAAAAAATAATTATCAGCAAAATGATATTTCAATTACTCACTCTTTTGAGCCAACACTTATTACTAGAGATTCCGTTATTTTAAATACGAATAGAGTTAAAAAATAAATATAATTTAATGAGAAGTAATACAAAAATGATAAATTTAAAAGATACAAAAATAATTAATTTAGTAGCTGATATTGGCGGTACTAACATCAGACTAGCCATTACTGATGAATACAATAATATTAATGACATTGAAACCTATCAGTGCCAAAAATTTCCTCATTTAAGTCATGTCATTCATCAATATTTAACTGATAAAAAATTACTTAATGCACAAGTAAATGCTTGTTTAGCTATAGCTTGCCCTGTTGATACAGATGCAATATCAATGACCAACTTGCCATGGAAATTTTCACAGAAACAACTTAAAGCGGATCTTAAGCTAAATACCCTAACCTTGATAAATGATTATACTGCAATAGCGATGGCTATTCCTCTGTTAACTGATGTTCAAAAAGTAAAAGTAGGTCGTGGTGAACCGGTACTGAACCAACCTATTGCGGTCTGTGGTCCAGGAACTGGCTTAGGTGTTGCCAACCTAGAAAATATCAATGATCACTGGCATTGCCTTGGTGGTGAAGGTGGGCATATCGACTTTGCCCCTGTAGATGAACTTGATATTCAAATATTTCAGGAGCTTAAAAAAACTAAAAAGCGAATTTCTTATGAACAACTTCTTTCTGGCTATGGTTTAGAACAAATATACCAAGCATTACTAGTCATTAATGATCAACAAAAAACTGATCAACAAAAAAATAATGCTGAACTCACCGAAGCATCAATTAAACTAACGGCTAAAGATATCAGCACTCAAGCATTAGCGGGTAGTTGTAATACATGTCAGCAAGCATTATCACAATTTTGCAAAATTTTAGGCAGTTTTTCTGGTAATTTAGCATTGACGACAGGAGCTCTTGGTGGCGTATATATAGCTGGCGGTATAGTACCAAGATTCATCGATTATGTGAAAAACAGTGAATTTAGAGAGAGATTTGAAACTAAAGGGCGCATGTCACATTTAAACGAACAAACGCCGACATATATCATAACAGAAAGTCAACCAG
>CAJWZC010000035.1 GCA_913049915.1 uncultured Colwellia sp. | reverse complement strand
AAAGCCGATGCTTTGTCAGCTCTATGGTTACAAGTTTCTAACTGTTATCAGCATGAAGAGGCAGAAAAGCTCGAATTACTTAACAAAAGTATGGAAATGGTCGAGATTTTAAGTAATTTGAATCTCGATGCTGATTCATTAGTAGCGGCATTCATTGCTCCTTTATTGGCGAACAATATTATTGATATAAAATTCGTTAAAGAACACTTTTCTAAAGATATTCTTATGCTTTGCCAAGGTGTTGAACAGATGGCTGCCATTAAAGCCTTACGTCAACAAAGCAATCAGTCTAATGGCCAGGATCCACAAAATATAGATAATATTCGTCGTATGTTACTGGCGATGGTGGATGATGTTCGTGCTGTAGTAATTAAATTAGCTGAGCGCTTATGTGATTTACGTGAAAAGAAAAATAGTGATGAAGAAACACGTGTACTGGTAGCAAAAGAGAGCGCTAATATCTATGCACCGCTCGCAAATCGTTTAGGCATAGGCCAATTAAAGTGGGAACTAGAAGATATTTCATTTCGATATCTTCACCCGCAGGTCTATAAAAAGATTGCTAAGCTTTTAGATGAAACTCGTCTGGAACGCGAACAATACATGACGAGTTTTGTAGGTCACTTGAATAATGAACTTAAAGCTTTATCCATTAATGGTGAAGTTTATGGTCGTCCTAAACACATTTATAGCATCTGGAATAAGATGCAGGAAAAATCACTTGATTTTGAACAGTTATTTGATGTTCGAGCGGTACGTGTCGTGGTAGAAAAAGTGCAAGATTGTTATTCTGCCTTAGGTATTGTCCATACACAGTGGCAACATATTGCCAAGGAATTTTCTGATTATGTAGCAACACCTAAAGGTAATGGTTATCAATCTATTCATACCGTAGTCTTAGGGCCAGAAGGAAAATCGGTCGAAGTACAAATCAGAACTAAGCAAATGGATGACGATGCTGAACTTGGTGTTGCGGCACATTGGCGTTATAAAGAAGGTCAGGCGAGCGGTAAAACTAATAGCTTTGATGATAAAATAGGCTGGTTAAGAAAAATATTACAATGGCAAGATGATGTCGCTGAAAGTGGTGAATTACTTGATGAATTACGAAGTCAGGTATTTGAAGATCGCATTTATGTGTTTACCCCCAGTGGCGATGTTATTGATTTGCCTATGGGCGCAACGCCGTTAGATTTTGCTTATTACATTCACTCGAATGTAGGCCATTGTTGCATTGGCGCTAAAGTATTTGGTAAAATTGTACCTTTTACTCACCGATTGCAAACAGGTGATCAAGTAGAGGTACTAACCAGTAAACAACCCAGTCCGAGCCGAGATTGGCTTAATCCTAATTTAAACTATATTTACTCTTCACGTGCTCGGGCTAAAGTTCAGCACTTTTTTAAATTACTAGATAGAGATAAATACATTGTTCAAGGTAAAGAGTTATTTGAGAATGAGATAGTTAAGCATGACATAGCGACTATCGATTTATTAGCGGCAGCAAAACGTTTCAATATGAAAACTGTTGATGACCTGTATGCTGCGATAGGTACTGGTAATGCGCGGCTACAGCAAGTGATCAATCACTTTACTCTGCTTGATAGTAAGTTTAAGCCAGCGCCTGAGATAGATCCGCAAAGTTTAGTTAAGCAAAGCTCAGCAAATAAAGGCTTAGCGCAAGACGATAATGGTATTACTGTTTCTGGTGTTGGTAACTTGCTTACGCATATGGCTAAATGTTGCCAACCTGTTCCAGGCGATACTATCTCTGGGTTTATAACTCAGGGACGAGGTATTTCTGTACATAGACAAGATTGTGAACAATTGGCTAATGCTCTTAATTTGCAAGCCGAGCGCTTAGTTGAAGTGCAATGGGGTAGTGATAATAAACAAAGCTATCAAGCTTCAGCTCAAATTGTTGGTAGTGACAGACAAGGTTTATTACGCGACATTTCTACCATCATTGCTAACGAAAGAGTTAGCATTGTTGGCATGGATAGTCATACAGATAAAGTAAAACAAACGGTGAGCATGCACCTGAAATTAGAAGTTGCTAGTAGTGAGTTATTAACGCGAGTTTTAGACAAACTACGCCAATTAGATGATGTTACACAGGTAAGACGCCTTTAGTTTTTTATCTTACCTAATAAGCTAGCGTCTCAAAATGATACACGTGAAAAAGAAGTAATTATAATGCTAAATGAACAAGCCTCAATAAAAAAACTACGTTGGATTATGTCTGAGTTACGAGATCCAGAAACGGGTTGTCCGTGGGATATTAAACAAGATTTCGATTCTATAACAAGTCATACCCTAGAAGAAGCTTATGAAGTCGTCGATGCTATTGAACAAGGTGACTTT
The DNA here is from genome assembly GCA_913049915.1 of uncultured Colwellia sp. Classification (GTDB taxonomy): domain Bacteria; phylum Pseudomonadota; class Gammaproteobacteria; order Enterobacterales; family Alteromonadaceae; genus Colwellia. Next base: position 32,025 of record CAJWZC010000035.1, on the reverse strand, counting down.
GTCGAGCTTGAGAAGGAGCTTGGCGATTTACTCTTTCAGGTGATTTTTTATAGCCAGTTAGGTAAAGAACAACAGTATTTTGACTTTGATAGCGTAATAGCGGCAATCTGTGAAAAACTTATCCGACGTCACCCACACGTATTCGCTCAGGTAAACTTACAAACTGATGAAGAAATTAAGACGAATTGGGAAAATGAGAAAGCGCTAGAAAGACAGAGAAAAAGCCAAAAGCAAACGAGGAGTAGTGGCGGAAAAAGTGATTTGACTAATTTAAGTATCTTGGCGGACATACCTAAAAATTTACCTGCTTTATCTCAAGCGGCAAAAATACAAAAACGATGTTCTCATGTGGGCTTTGATTGGGATAATATGACTGATGTATTCGCTAAAATTGAAGAAGAAGTGCAAGAAGTTAAGGAAGAGTTAGTAGCGGACTCTATTGATAAGAAAGCACTAGCCGAAGAGATAGGTGACTTAATGTTTGCGGTAGTAAACTTATGCCGTCATGCCAAAGAAGATCCTGAAACATTACTTCGTCAAGCGAATAAAAAGTTTACCAGACGCTTTGTTGGCGTTGAAGAACAAGTAAATCAATCAGGTAAAACTTTTACTGAACATGACTTAGCCGAATTAGAAAACTATTGGCAGCAAGTTAAAATCCAAGAAAAGAAAGTATAAAAAGTATCTTTGATGTTTTTATGCTCCGAAATAAGATATTGAATATGACCAAAGATATGACAGCAAAAAATGTTCCAAATAAAGTACAAAATAAAACTCACGTTACCATAGCGCTAACTAACCCAAAAACTCCCACTAATGTTGGTGCTGTAATGCGTGCAGCCGGCTGTTATCAAGCGGATCAAATTATTTATAATGGTAATCGGTATGCAAAAGCGGCTGAGTACCATAAACATACATTACAAACTGATACCTTCAACATGAGGGATAAAATCCCGTTATTGCAGGTAGAAAGCTTTATAAGTCTTAAAAACTCACTGGATAGTATTCCATCATCGGCTAAAATAATCTGTGTAGATTTAGTTGAAGGGGCTACACCATTGCCACACTTTGTTCACCCAGATCAGGCTGTTTATATTTTTGGCCCTGAAGATAGCTCAGTAAAACAAGACGTCATTGATATAGCTGACGATGTCGTTTATGTACCAACTGTGGGTTGTATGAACTTAGCTGCAACGGTCAATGTTTTGCTTTATGACCGATTAGCAAAATCGTTAACTAATCAGAAAGACTCAATGTTAGCTGACAATGTGTTAATACGAAAAAGTCGTGATACTAATAACACATCAAAAGTTAAGTAGCGCTACTTAAAAGGTTATATATGCTTAGTTCCTATATCGGAAATATTATTTTTTTTATTAGGTGATTTTGATTAAATAAATTAACCTGAGTGATTATTGAATGGCATACCAGTTATTTCAAGCAGCAAATAAAGGTAAAATGATAGTTTTAAAAGTAACAGGAATATTCTTTGTCGGCTTAGCTATTTTAGGTATGGTTTTGCCTATTTTACCAACGACACCGTTTTTACTCGTCGCAGCTGCTTGCTTTGCTAAATCATCACCTGCAATGCAGCGCAGGTTATTAGCTAATAACACCTTTGGACCATTAATACACGATTGGCAGAAATATCGTAGTATTCCACGAAAAGCAAAGCGTATTGCTTTATTAACTATGATCCTTTCAGTCTGTTGGTCGGCTTATATGTTACAAAGTGCGATGTTAACAGTGCTTGTTATCGCGTTAATCCTTGGACCCTTTATTTTTATAGCTCGATTACCTTTTAGTAAATAGTAATAGTGTGCAGATTATCTGAAATATTCATACCAACATGATACTTTTTAAATGAAACTGCACTTACGCCTTAGCTCTAAGTATTGAGTATTACTAAATTGACTGATGTACTTACTAGATAAATAACTAAGAAAGTGCCTTCGTCACTATCACGGCTAAATGTTCAGGTAGTGTTAAACTTAAAGCAATATCATGGGCTTTATCTGACATTTTCTTCCATGTTAATTGTACAATACGAACAATCTTCGCTTCATTATCCTGGTCTGTATATTTTGCCGCAAACTCATCAAAGTAATGCATCAGAAAAACTAAACAAGCTACATCCTCAAGTGTTTGGCTGTCACTACACGTTTTTAAATTTTCTTTACGGATAATGGCTGCGCATTGCCTAGTGTCTTTAACTAGATAACCTTGTTCAAGCATGATACTTGCAGTCAGTTCGGCATGAAACTTACCCTGTGCAATTCGCCATTGATAATATCCAGCTTTACCCTCATTAAATTCAGTACGCTTTAACTGCCAGCGTTTAATATGCTGTGCTCGAACGGCAATTTGTAATATCTCATTTGACGCAGGCCAATATTGAGTTAAGCAATCGGTCATCTGTTGTCCATAAACTAATTCTTTTGCTTGGCTACTACCGTTAGATAATATTAAATTCGGATCTTGGCGATTAATTTCGTCAATGGCGGATAAAGTGTTATTTAAAGTTTCTATAGTCATTTTTAAATTAATCACGGTTTTATTAAGTAGAGTAGTACTATTATACGTGTTACTGATAAAAAAGAATCAGACGAAATTCAATCAAAGCAGAAAATAATTTAAAATAGACGATTTTATAGTTGTGATGGTCTGTTATTATTATTGTTCATTAATATCACATAACATAATTTTTTCTCAACTCAGAGCTATATTGGGGAGACTAGAACAAATAAAGTGTGTGCTGGTCTAGTTATTCTAAAGTAAATTTATGTATTTATCATTTTCCCAACAAGCTTCCTAAGGATAATTTTTAGAGGCTTAGACACTGGTTTTTTGATTTTTAACGGCGTTATATGGATGTAGCTTAATAATAGATGTAGGAGTAAATCCTCTTGAATAACCAATATCTGCAATCAATACCTTGCTCATCAGCCTTTAAGTTCTTACTGAGTAAGAACAAACTTAATTGAATTGGTATGAGCTTTTACGTATAATACTTTCCCGTCCTGCTTGTTTGACAAAACTCCTATTTCAACACCTTAATATTTACATAAATACTGTGTTAAAGCATTCTTTAATACAGGAGTATAATGTCATATATAAAAGTTAAGTTGATATAAAGTTTATAAATATTAACAAATTAAGCACAAAATTCTGTTTTTTCTGACATCGGTGTAAACATGACAACTAGATATATTTTTGTAACTGGCGGTGTAGTATCGTCTCTTGGTAAAGGCATTGCCGCAGCCTCATTAGCAGCAATTCTTGAAGCGCGTGGTTTAAAAGTTACTATGCTAAAACTTGATCCGTATATTAACGTTGATCCAGGTACCATGAGCCCAATACAACATGGTGAGGTTTTTGTTACTGAAGATGGCGCCGAAACTGATCTTGATTTAGGCCATTATGAGCGTTTTATTCGCACCAAAATGACTAAACTAAATAACTTTACCTCGGGTCGAATTTACCAAGATGTTTTAGCGCGTGAGCGTAAAGGTGAATTTCTAGGGGCGACAATTCAGGTCATCCCTCATATCACAAACGATATTAAACGTCGTGTTATTGAAGGTGCTGAAGGTTACGATATCGCAATGGTTGAAATTGGCGGAACGGTTGGTGATATGGAATCACAACCCTTCTTAGAAGCGATTCGTCAATTAGCATTAGAAGTAGGTCGTGATCGTGCTATGTTTATGCATTTGACCTTAGTGCCATATTTAGCCGCTGCAGGTGAGATAAAAACTAAGCCTACACAACACTCTGTTAAAGATTTACGCTCTATTGGTATTTTTCCTGACATTTTAGTGTGTCGTTCAGACCGTGCTATTCCTAACGCAGAGCGCGCTAAAATATCACTTTTCACTAATGTTGAAGAGAAAGCGGTTGTATCAATGCGTGATGTTGACAGTATTTATAAAATACCTGCGTTACTAAAAGCACAAGGTACCGATGAAATAGTTGTTAAACGTTTTGGTTTAGATGTACCAGAAGCTGACTTAACTGAATGGGAAGAAGTACTTTATCATGAGGCAAACCCTATCGGTGAAGTAACTATTGGTATGGTTGGTAAATATACTGAATTACCAGATGCCTATAAATCGGTAAACGAAGCCTTAAAACATGCAGGGCTTAAAAACCAAGTCACTGTCAATATCAAATATATTGACTCACAAGATGTCGAAGTTAAAGGTGTAGAAATTTTAGCTGATCTTGATGCTATCTTAGTTCCAGGTGGTTTTGGTGAACGTGGCGTTGAAGGTAAAATTTTAACCGCACAATATGCGCGTGTAAACAAAGTACCTTATTTAGGTATCTGTTTGGGTATGCAAGTAGCCTTAATTGAATTCGCTCGTAATATTGCCGGTTTAACTGATGCGCATAGTACTGAATTTAATAGTGAAACTCCACACCCAGTAGTTGGTTTAATCAGTGAATGGTTAGACGAAGAAGGACAAGTTGAGTACCGAAATGAGCAATCAGATTTAGGTGGTACTATGCGTTTAGGTTCACAATTGTGCCACTTGTTGAAAGGTACCAAGGCTTGCAACGTATATGGTAGTGAAACAATCAATGAGAGACATCGTCATCGTTTTGAGGTAAATAATAACTACCGAGAACAATTAAGCAAAGCTGGTTTGATTTTCTCGGGCTTATCGTCAGATAAAAGTTTAGTTGAGGTGATTGAAATAGCAGATCACCCATGGTTTATTGCGGGTCAATTCCATCCAGAGTTTAATTCTACTCCACGAGATGGTCACCCGTTATTCGAAAGCTTTGTTGCAGCCAGTTTTAAACTGCAAAAAAGTTAACCGAAAACGCCATATAAAACCGTAGCTATTGCTGCGGTTTTTGCTTTAAGTTTAGGAACAATATTAGGCTACACATTTATAATTAGCGATAGCCATCGTAGGATTTAAAATTACCTTATTGCTCGACAATTCGTTTGAGCGTCATAAATATTAGTAGGAATGATAATGTCAAAAATTAGCAAGATTGTAGCACGTGAAATCATGGACTCTCGTGGTAACCCAACAGTTGAAGCAGATGTATACCTTGAATCAGGTGCGTATGGTCGTGCCGCAGCTCCTTCTGGCGCATCAACAGGCTCACGTGAAGCATTAGAACTGCGGGATGGTGATAAAGCGCGTTATTTAGGTAAAGGTGTGTTAAAAGCTGTTGCAGCAATAAATGTTAACATTCAGGCCGCTCTTATTGGTCACAGTGCTTTAGACCAAGCTAACATTGATCAAATCATGATCGATTTAGATGGTACAGAAAATAAAGAACAATTTGGTGCTAACGCAATTCTTGCGGTTTCTTTAGCAAATGCTAAAGCGGCTGCCAACGAAAAGAAAGTTCAACTATTCGAACACATCGCTGACTTAAATGGTACGCCAGGTGTTTACTCATTACCATTACCAATGATGAATATCATCAACGGTGGTGAGCATGCTGATAATAATGTTGATATCCAAGAATTCATGGTTCAACCTGTTGGCGCTAAAAGTTTCCGTGAAGCGTTACGTATGGGGGCTGAAATTTTTCATGCACTTAAAAAAGTATTATCTTCAAAAGGTATGAGTACTTCTGTTGGTGATGAAGGTGGTTTTGCGCCAAACTTAGCATCTAACGCTGAAGCATTAGCGGTAATTAAAGTAGCTGTTGAAGCTGCTGGTTACGAATTGGGTAAAGATGTAACGTTAGCTATGGATTGTGCTGCTTCTGAATTTTACGACGCTGACAAAGGTATCTACGACCTTACTGGCGAAGGCAAGCAATTTACAGCGAACGAATTTTCTGACTTCTTAGCAACACTTTGTGAACAATACCCAATCGTTTCAATTGAAGATGGCTTAGACGAGTCAGATTGGGATGGTTTCAAATACCAAACTGATTTACTTGGCGATAAAGTTCAAATCGTTGGTGATGATTTATTCGTTACCAACACTAAGATTTTAGCGCGTGGTATTGAAAACGGTATTGGTAACTCTATCTTAATCAAATTTAATCAAATCGGTACATTAACTGAAACGTTAGCGGCTATCAAAATGGCTAAAGATGCTGGTTTTACTGCTGTTATCTCTCACCGTTCAGGTGAAACTGAAGATGCAACTATCGCTGATTTAGCGGTAGGTACAGCAGCAGGTCAAATCAAGACTGGTTCTTTATGTCGTTCTGACCGTGTTTCTAAGTATAACCAATTATTACGTATTGAAGAGTTCTTAGGTGATAAAGCTATATTTAACGGCCTATCTGAAGTGAAAGGTCAATAATAATTAATACTTTTGCTATTTAGCATAATAACTACGTTGCTTGTACTCATTGATTCACATCAACTCCGTGCAAGCGCGTTGTTATTCAGTCAACTAGCTTTGGTCTTAAATATTATTATGTTAATTATTGTTTAGTTAGTAATTAACAAATAAAAACGCGACTTTTAGTCGTGTTTTTTTATACTTGAAATTTGTCAAATCTAATGATTAGTCCTCAGGAAAGTCTTTAATAATTTCAGCGATTAATTTAGCTGTTTTCTGTGGACTTTCAAGGGGAAACATATGACCACCGTTTACTGTTTTTAGCTTTATGTGCTTATTCAATTTGATAAAATTACCAAAGATATGTTGGGGGAATACGTCAGTTTTATCTCCATAAACCAAAGTTGCAGGTACGGTTAATTTATTTTTATAACTGGATAAGTTTGACGGAATATTCCTAAAAATATCCGCTTCAACTTGAGCCTCAAATACTAGCTCTAATTGATTATTACGTTCACAAATACCATAAGTGATATAATCACCTAAACAACGACTATCAAACGGTTTGAAAAGCTTTCTTTCAGCAAAGGTTGCACTAATATCAGTGCCTAATGGCCATTGACTGCGACGATTCTTAGCACGACCCGCAGGGCTAAATTTATCTATCCACTTTGTTTTTTTCAATAACCTAGCAGCTAGTGCACCTACCCCACTAAGTACCGGTGGATCCAGCATAATAAGGCCTTTGAATAAGTCAGATCTCTGACAACAGGCTATAAAAGATATCACGCCACCAAATGAGTGACCAAGGCAAATAACTTTATTACCATCAACTTGTTGACTATCAACATAAGCTATTAGCTCATCAACTTGTGCTTGCCAATTATGATTAACGGGCTTTTTCGGATCATGCCCATACTTATCTAATGCGATCACTTGTGTATTGTCAGGCAGATAATTAAATAATGTTTGATAGCTTCCTGTAGGAAAGCCATTAGCATGGGCAAAATTTATTACATTTTTAGTCATTAAATTAGTTTATAGATAAAGCTGAACTCAAAATTTAAACGGAGGTTTGAATTTTGTCAACAAGTTACGTATTTTAGTTGAATAAAGTTACTGGTACAAAAAAGCCCAGTATCCTGGGCTTTTTTTCATAGAGTTATTTCTCAGGCTAAAATTCTTTTAACATATGTTCTAATGTGTCTTCGTACATGCGTAAATCTTTTTCTAGCTGAAATTTATCTCGTATAGACTCAATTTCTCGCCATTTTCTTTTAGTTGTTGATGTTACGCGTTTATGTACTATTTGACTTGTTGATTTTAAAACTTGGTTTATCTTATCCATTAAGTACCCCTTATTTTTACCATCACATCGAAAAACAAATGCCTTATCTATAAGCCGTTTTTAGGCTTAAGAATATTTTTAACACAATTCATTAGTCATGAAAATGAAAAAACGCATGTTTTTATAAAACATGCGTTTAGAGTAGACGTTATTTGGTATAAATATAGAGAATATTGATTAAAGCATTTCAGCTAATTGCTTCTCAAGTTTGACTTGATCAATAGCAAAGTTACGGATACCTTCTGCAAGTTTCTCGGTTGCCATAGCATCTTCGTTCATCAACCAGCGATATTGTGCTTGGCTTAATGCAGTTTCTTGTTCTGCAGTCGCTTCACATGTAGTTAGCTTCTGTAAAACAATCTCAGTGCTATTGGCTAGCTCATCCATTAATCCTGGGCTGATAGTTAAACGGTCACAACCAGCTAGTTCAAGAATCTCACCAATGTTTCTAAAGCTTGCGCCCATGACTACGGTATTAAATCCCTGCTGTTTGTAATAGTTATAAATGCTAGTTACCGAGACAACACCAGGATCTTCGTTACTTGCATAGTCGCTTCGGCCAGTATCTTTTTTGTGCCAATCTAGAATACGACCAACAAAAGGAGAGATTAAGTAAACACCCGCCTCAGCACATGCACGCGCTTGTGCAAAACTAAAGAGTAAAGTTAGGTTACAATTAATTCCTTCTTGTTCGAGTTGCTCTGCCGCTTTAATACCTTCCCAAGTAGAGGCAAGTTTAATCAATATTCTATCATTAGTAATACCTGCTTCGTGATACATAGCGATTAGCTTATGGGCTTTACTAATTGAGGCTGCAGTATCAAAAGATAATCGAGCATCAACTTCTGTAGAGATTCGGCCAGGAACAATTTTTAAAATTTCTAGACCAATTAATACTGACAGTTTATCTGCAGCATCTATGACTTGCTGTTCAGCACTAGCTGACTGTGTTTTAGCCCAAGTAACAGAGTCTTTTACTAACCCTTGGTAATTTGCTAAAGAAGCCGCTTTTAATAAAAGTGATGGGTTTGTTGTTGCATCTTGAGGTTGAAATTTTGCTATAGCCTCAATGTCACCTGTGTCAGCCACAACGGTGGTCATTTGTTTTAATTGTGTAAGCTGTGATGAAGAATTTGTCATGACGTTACCTTAATAATATTCTATAAATTTGATTTCGGATCATTTCTAAATTCAATAATGAATGTAGCTGATGAAATATTACAACATAAAAGTAAAAAAGTACCTTTTATCGGCTATTTTTAGCAATATATTATGTATTTGTTTGTAAATTACGCCAAACGCTATTAATTAGTCATATATTACGGTGGATTAAACACTGTTAATTTGCTCAAATCTTATGATATATTAGATATAATTAAGTATTAAAAAAATCAGTTTAAAATATGTTACTTGTTGTTTCACCAGCGAAAAAATTAGATTTTGAATCCCCACTAGCTACAGATAAATTTAGCCAAGCTAGCTTATTAGAGCAAAGCCAATTATTGATGAATGACTGCATTAAGCTTTCTCCAAGTGATATTGCTAGCTTGATGAAACTTAGTGATAAACTGGCGGGATTAAATGCAGCACGTTTTGGTGAGTGGTCATTACCTTTTACTCAATATAATGCAAGGCAAGCAATATTAAGTTTTAATGGCGATGTATATACAGGGCTTGATGCACAATCTTTTAGCGATGAAGATTTTGATTTTTCTCAACAACATTTTAGAATTTTATCAGGTTTATATGGTTTGCTAAAACCGCTTGATTTAATGCAAGCTTATCGTTTAGAAATGGGTTGTAAGCTTGCCAATAGTCGCGGTGATAATTTATACCAATTCTGGGGCGACATAATAACTAATGAACTGAATAAAACCTTAAGTGAACTCGGTGCTGATGTGCTGATTAATCTTGCCTCAACTGAATATTTTAAGTCGGTAAAGAAACAGTCATTAAAGGCTACTATTATCACACCAGTATTTAAAGACTTCAAAAATGGTCAGTATAAAATAATCAGTTTTTTTGCTAAAAAAGCACGAGGTCTTATGGCACGGTACATTATTCAAAATAAGTTAACTGCTTTTGAACAGATCAAGTCTTTTGATTTAGCAGGTTATCAATATAACGAAGCAATGTCGAAAGACAATGATTGGGTTTTTACCCGCAAAGAAAGTTAACTTAGCAAATAGCCATTTTTGTTGGTGGTATTGTCGATAATATATTTTAAATATTTTCATAGGAGGCTATATGTTAACTTTACTTGTAAAGCTATTTCATGCCTTAAATAGTGGTAGTTCAATCAGATAAATCGCGTTCGCAATTGCGTTAGGTTTTATCGTTGGTTTATCGCCAATCTTAACGTTACATAATATTGTCATAATATTGTCATAATATTTTTTGTGTTAATTATCCGTGTACACTTAGGTAGCTTTATTCTTGTGGTTGGCTTCTTCTCTAGCTTAAGTTATTTATTATCGTCCATTATTGTTCAGGTAGGTGAGTCGATACTCACACAGTCTGGTTTAACTGATTTTTTCACTACATTATACCAACTCAGTTTGTTTAAATTAGCACATTGGCATCACACTTATGTTTTAGGTGCATTTGTTTTTGGAGTCGTCTTGTGCGCACCCATATATCTTGTCAGTAAGTTTATCATTGAAAAGTATCGAGTACATATCAGAATGTTTTTGAAAAATTTAGAATTTTCAAAGTGTTAAAAGCGTCTGAATTTTATAGTTCATATATCAGCTTTGCAGGTTCTAGCCTAACGAAAGTGGGTCTATAATGGCTAGTTTTATGCGTTGGCAAGGCATGGTTGCCTTTATTGTTTTAAGTGCTCTAGTTACCGGATTATTATATTTTTTTGTAGAAAGCTTAGTTAAAACAGTGATTGTTAGTTCGGCTGAAAGTTCTTTTGGCGCTGAAGTGAATGTTGATGAAGTAAAGTTAGTATATTCGCCTTTACAAGTCAGTGTGCTAGGTTTACAAATTATAGATAAAGATACCCCGACACAGAACTTATTTAGTTTAGAACGTGCTACAGCCGCGGTTGATGTTTGGCAATAATTATTTGGAAAAATTATTATTGAAGAGCTGGAAGTAAGCCAATTAGCTTTTTCAAGTATTAGGTCTCAACCAGGTAAAGTCTATGTTGATGATGAATTTGATGGGGCAGCTGAAGAAAGTTTATCTGATCAAGCAAAAGCAATATTGCCAGAAGTTGATATGCAGTTGCCTGATGTTAAAACCTTACTTAATGACAGTAACTTACTAACAGTTAAAGCGACTACTCAATTACAAAAAAGTTATAAGCTTGAGCAGGCTAAACTTAAAGCGTTAAAACATAATTACCTAATAATGCGAAGCTTAGATATTATCAAGATAAAGTCAAAGCGTTAGGACAAACGAAAGTAAGTTCATTAGCTGACATAGAAAAAAATAAAACTGAATTTGATAAAACTAAAGCAGAATTCAAATCAGATCAAGCACTGGTTAAAAAGGCTAAACAGCAAGTATTAGCCAGTAAAAGTATATTAGCACAGCAAGTTGAGGAGCTAAAAGCAGCTCCAAGTAAAGATTGGCAACATATAGAAAAAACCTATCAGCTAGAAAGTCTTGAGACGGAAGATTTTGCGCATATTCTTTTTGGTGAGCAAGCCCGAGAGTACCTGCAAAAAGCGTAATGGGCCTACAAAAAAATATTACCTTTAATGGCTAATACCAAAGATGATGTTACCGCTGGTGACGTTAAGTCTCATGCTCAGTGACGTTTTATCTATTTTAAAGAAGAGTCACGGCTACCATCGGTATTAATTAAAAAGGCATTGTTCTCAATTCAACTTGAACAGGGTTAAGTAACAGTTACTCGCAGTGAGTTAACATATCAACATTGGATCAGGGGTAAAGATAGCTTTATCAATATTAATTCAATAGATAACGGATAGTTTAAACTGAGTAGTAATTTTAACGTAACACAATCAGGTGATTTTAATGCTGACGGTAAGTGGTTAATTAATGACAAAGCGTTATCTGATACTGAGTTAACATAAAGTACAGCATTAGTATTATCGATGAGTTCAGCACAACTTGACGGTAAAGGTAGCTTTAAGGTGATAAATAGTGAGATTACTGCGACTAATCATTTATCACTTAATCAAGCGAGTTACCAAGGTGAAGCTAAATCTAAAATCACTAAATTACTACTCGATACTATTAAATCATTAGATAGTTTAACAGTTGATGTTGGCGTAAATGGTAAGTTTACCGAGCCAAACTTTACTATTGCTTCTTCAATAAATGATGCCCTAACAGGGGCTTTTAAAGATCAGGTTGCTGGTAAGCTAGGTGACTTTAAACAAAAAGTGAATAAAGGCTTAAATGAAAAGTTAGCAAGCGCTTTAAAATTAGGTGATAGCCAAGCTGCTGAACTACTCGAACTTGATGCTTTATTAACGAATACCGATAAAGCGTTGGCTGATTTAAAACATTCAGATATTGTTAAACAGCAACAGAAAAAATTAGGAGACAAAGCTAAAAATAAATTAAAAGATAAATTAGATAATTTATTAGGTTAAGTCATTTATCTATAGTTTTCAGAGAAAAAATAATATTAATGTACTTTGTCTAGCATTAACACTTAATTATAATGCTTAATTAATATTAAGTATAAAAAAGGCCGGGTTACTCAAAGCAAGCTGGTCTTTTTATTTGCGATTTTTTATGCTTTTTACCAATAACTACGTATAGCTACAGTGAAACTCCAACCATCATTAGCTTTATCATCCATTTTTGCATACTGTAAGCCAGCTTGAAACTTTAATTTGTGAGTGTTTACGAACCAGTTTACACCGGCATAAACTTCTTGGTATTTATCACCACGCCCACCATCTCAACTACTTTTCTGTTATAACGGCCTAAACGAACGCCATTATCTTCTGAACTACTTAAGTAGGTATAGCGAGCAACCCACTTAATTTTATTACTTTGTTGATACGTTGGCATAAAAACATCACTTTGTCCTAAATCACCTTTACCCTACGATATATCAATAAGTAAACCCCAATCATTTTGTTTAAACGTACTAGAAGTAATAATTACGTGGGAGAAGTCGCTGGTATTACCATCTTCGTGAGTATCGTTATAAACATAATCAAAACTTACCTCACCCTTATCCCAAAGACTATTTTTACTAATTTCTTAGCCGTTGAAAACATCGAGAAATAACTGGCATCGCTAATCGATATTTTATCAGAGTCATCGCTAGAAAATAGTCCTGTCTTATACGACCAAGTATCAGAAAACTTACTTTTAACGCTAACACCTGTAAAATACTCTGAGGTAAACCATAAATTATTAGTGAGGTTGTTTCGTTGGGGGGGAAGTAGTTTCTTTGAAGAGGTTTTACCATCTAAGGTAAAACCAGTAGATTGTTTTAAGAAATTAAGTTCAGTATCTTTATCCAACGCCCAGCTAACGTTAGCATCGGTTAGACGATTATAAGCATCATCTAGTGAATTATTCAAATTAATATCCGCTTCTAAAGTGACTTTAAATTCACCATACTGACCTTTGAAACCAAAGCCAAAACGACGCCATGCAGTATCGTTAAAATCTCCTTGTTCGCTATTAATCCAAGCTGAGTCTAATTGCAGACGACCAGATAGTTTAAGGTAATTACCTCGTTCATTGTCATACAAATGAGCAAGGTTCCAAGTATCATCAATATTGCTTACAATGGTTTTAGTTACTTCAGTGCTTCGGTTTTTTATACTTATTTCATTTTTTCATTTGCTGTTACTTGTGTGTGAGCGAATGAAGTACTAATAGAAGTTACCACTGCACGTGCAAGGCTTTTTTTACACTAGCGGATATTTTATTCGTTAATGTCTAATTTTTCATATTAATTACAATTATAAAGTTGAAGACCCTATTTATTAGAGTATTACTTAGTGCTTGAGTAATACTCTAATAAATATCGGATTGTTTAATATCAAACAGACTAAATAACGGGTGAACGTAACATTGCTATTTAATAGGCTTGATATAACTTCATCCATAAAGTGAATGCAGCGCTATTACAACATTACTTTATGGCCGAAATATTACATATCGCGGTTAAAGTATAATAAAAGTGTCACATTGATGTAACACTCACTAAAGCGATAATATGGGGCTAAGCTTATTTTTAGGCTTTTGCGCGCTTAGCTTTTTTCTTTACTTGTTTCTTCGTTTTGGCTTTTTTCTGTGAGGTAGTCAGTTTGATTTTTGCCTTTTTATTGACCACGCGTGACTCTTTATTTTTTGGGCGTAAATCTTGAATAAAACGACGTGATAGACGTTCTTTGGTATAACGCTCTATTTTTCCAATAACGGCCATATCGTGTGCTTCAACTAAGGAAATAGCAGTACCTTTGTTACCGGCACGACCTGTACGTCCAATACGGTGAATATAAATATCAACTTTACGTGGCATATCGAAATTAATCACATGGCTTATTTCGTCAATATCCAAACCACGGGCTGCAACATCAGTAGCGACCAACACCTTAATTTCACCACTTTTAAAGCGCTCAATAGCTTTATTACGCTTGTCTTGTGGCATTTTACCTTCTAGCCAAACACAAGGTAATTCTTCAGCATAAAGTTTACCCGAAAGGTATTGTACAGTTTCACGTTTATTAGCGAAAACTACTGTACGTTCAACACCTTCTTGTTTAAGCGTATTCACTAACATTTTGAGTTTATGATCAAAATTATCCGCTAAATGAACCCACTGATGTATTATCGCTTTCTCTTTACGCGATGGACTCGACTCTAAAAATATAGGATCATTGAGTACTTCTTCGGCAAAACGCGTTACGCCAGCACTGGCTAAAGTCGCTGAAAATAGCATAGTTTGCTTACGCCAGCGAGCTTCACCAACAATACGATTAATCGCCTCACTAAAACCAAGGTCGAGCATACGATCAGCTTCATCTAAAATAAGAATCTCAATTTCGCGCGCATCAAATTGTTCATTTTCAATATATTCTAATAATCGACCGGGTGTAGCGACTAAAATATCAGTAGTAGTTGTTAATATATCGGCATGACTACCGTAATTAACGCCACCCGTTATTACACCTGTTTTGATTTTTGTTAGTTCAGTAATTTGTTGACTATCTTCGCCAATTTGTATCGCTAATTCACGCGTAGGCGTTAAAATTAACACACGTGGAAAGCCTGGTTGAGTGCGTGGATAGTCTAACAAGTGTTGAGCAACAGGTAATAAAAAGGCGGCTGTTTTACCAGTACCTGTAGGGGCAGATGCTAATACATCTTTGCCAGCCATCGCTTCAGGGATTACAAGTTCTTGAATTGAGGTAGGCTTGGTGTAACCAATTTTTGCGATACTGGCTAATAATTCTGAGTCTAGATCGAATTGCTCAAACATAGGGGATAGTTCACTAAGTGTTAATAAAGATTTATATGTAACCAATTATAGTGCTTTTAGCCCGTGCTGTAACTATTTATCGCAAGGGCTAAGTAATTGACTGGGTAAATTGACTGAGGAGGATTTTAAATGCTAAGGACTAGCTAAAGTAAGCTACTGTACTCTACTAATATTTGTTCACACCAAGTATCTAAACGTTCATCCGTTAAGTTGTATTGGCTGTCTTCATCTAACGATAAACCGACAAATTGGCTGTCATCACTAGTTAGAGCTTTTGAGGCAATAAATTCATAACCTTGATTTGGCCAATAACCGATCACTTTTGCACCTTGTTCTGTTACTTGTTCGTGCAGTAAACCTAATGCATCTTGAAACCATTCAGTGTAACCCACTTGATCGCCCATACCATATAAGGAAATAATTTTATCCGAAAGATCTAACTGACGAATATCACTCCAAATTGATTCCCAGTCTTCTTGAAGTTCACCAAAATCCCAAGTAGAAATACCACAAATAATAAAATCATAATCAAGACACAGTGCTAATGGTTGATCTTTGATATTAAATATATCAACGAGTTCGGCACCGATTATAGCCTGAATTTTTTCGGCAACTATCTCAGTGTAACAAGTGGTTGAACCATAAAACAAACCAATTTTCATTATACTATATCCAATTTAAATGCGAGTATGGGGAGAATAAGCGAGATTTTAGCAAAAACATTTATCTTTGTTTACAAGTTAATTCAATTTACTGACTATTTTAAGTTGCAAATAATCTCTCATAGCTGTAATTTCCTTGCATATAACTCGGTCTATTATCATGAGTATGATTATTTTGCTTATTTTAATATAGATTTATTGCTATTACTTGTTAGGAAGTTGTTAGGAACCATTATGTATAAAAAATTATTTTTTAGCGCGGTGTTTATCACGCTCACTTTACCTGTATTTTTTCAAAGCGCAAATGCAGTAACGTCCGATAATGTACCTGCTGCATTAGCCAAGGCAGCAAATGATGCCAGTGTACTTGATGTAGATTTTTTAAAAGAAAAAATTAATAGTTCTTTGGGATTAACTGTTGTTAAAGTTGAAAAAACAGCCGTGCCAGGTATTGCTTTACTTGTTACCGATCAAGGTCTGTTTTATGCAAGTTATAACGGTGACTTTTTTATTCAAGGTAAACTTTACAGTCTAGGTGATAAAGTAACTGACATCGGCGAAGAGAGCTTAGCTAAAGTTCGTCTCACTGGATTGAAAACCTTTAAAGACGATATGATTGTTTACAAAGCTGAAAATGAAAAGTATGTAGTGTCAGTATTTACCGATATTACGTGTGGCTATTGTCGTAAGATGCATGAACAAATGGCAGATTATAATGCTCGTGGCATTACTTTTCGTTATTTAGCATTTCCACGTTCAGGTATTAACGATAAAACAGGTAATTTGAGCCAAGGTTTTAAAGAATTACGTTCTGTGTGGTGCAGTGATAATACTGCGGAGGCGCTAACTAAAGCTAAATCAGGATCTGGTATTGCTTATCGAATTTGTCAAGCACCAATAGAAGCACAATATAATTTTGGTCGTCAAATTGGTGTTAGTGGTACGCCAGCGATGATCTTGTCAAATGGTATGATGATTCCTGGCTATCAACCACCCGCGAAATTAGAAGAGTTGTTAAAAAACACCTAACTTATTTTGTTATAGATAATCTTAAAAAAGTACTTGTTGATTTTCACCAAGTACTTTTTTTATGTTAAAAATACGTCATTTAAATTACCTCTAGTAACCTGAAAAATTGAGAACGAATAGCATGAGTAAAAAAATTATTCGCAGAGCGCAAGTGTCAACAGAGCACTTGCCTGATAGTTTACCTGAAATCATAAAACAAATTTATGCCAGCCGTGGTATGCAATCAGCAGAAGAGCTTGAGCTTAACGTTACTCGTTTACAAGGTATGGTTGATGAAACAGCACTGATGGGAATGGACAAAGCATGTCAGTTACTTCATGACGCCCTCGTCAATAAAATGCGCATCATCATTGTGGGTGACTTTGATGCTGATGGGGCTACCAGTACCGCATTAATGATGATTGCATTAAGCCTTTTTGGAAGTAATAATCATGATTTTATTGTGCCAAACCGTTTTGAATATGGCTACGGTTTAACACCTGAAATTGTTGATATTGCCGCACAACAAAATGCGCAAATGTTAATAACGGTAGATAACGGTATCAGTTGTATTGCTGGTGTTAAACGTGCAAAAGATTTAGGTATGCAGGTTATCGTTACTGATCATCATTTACCGGGTCACTCTTTACCTATTGCCGACGCTATTGTTAACCCTAATCAGCATGGTTGTAACTTCCCTAGTAAAGCCCTTGCAGGCGTAGGCGTAGCCTTTTACTTAATGTTGGCTTTAAGAAAATATTGCCGTGAGTATAACTACTTTGCAAAGCAGGGTATCGCAGAGCCAAATATCGCACAGCTATTAGATTTAGTCGCTTTAGGTACCGTCGCCGATGTGGTTTCACTTGATGCTAATAACCGAATATTAGTTGCCCAGGGTCTAAAGCGTATTCGCGCAGGTAAAACTCGACCTGGTATTCAAGCGCTTATTGAAATAGCCAATAAAAATCAGCAAAGACTTGTTGCCAGTGATTTTGGTTTTGCCCTAGGTCCGCGTATTAATGCTGCAGGGCGTTTAGATGATATGTCTTATGGTATCAATTGTTTACTTGCTAATGATTTATCGAGCGCTCGTGTCATGGCTGCAGAGCTTGATGATCTAAATAAAGCTCGCCGAGAAATAGAGCAGGGTATGCAACAAGAAGCAGAACGAGTACTAATATCACTCAATTTTGATGATGATAATTTACCTAATGCTATTTCACTTTTTCAAGCTGATTGGCATCAAGGTGTTATTGGTATCGTTGCCGGACGATTAAAAGAGAAATTCCATCGCCCTTGTATTGTTTTTGCTAAAGCCAAAGAAGAGGATAATGATGCCAAGAACGCTGAGATTAAAGGTTCAGCGCGATCAATCCCAGGTTTGCATATTCGCGATTTACTCGAACATATTGATAGCCAAAATCCAGGGTTAATTATTAAGTTCGGTGGTCATGCGATGGCGGCAGGTTTATCGATTAAACAAAAAGATTTCGCTCTGTTTCAACAACACTTTAATACCGTGGCTGGTAAATGGTTAAAGCCTGAAGATTTAGACAGTCTTATTCTTTCTGATGGTGAATTAAGTGCAGACTTACTTACTCTTGAATTTGCCGAAAAATTACGTGAAGCGGGTCCATGGGGACAAAATTTTCCCGAGCCTTTATTTGACGATACCTTCACGCTAGTACAACAGCGAATTGTTGGAGAAAAGCATTTAAAACTTGTTGTACAAAAAACGGTTATTGATAAATTTGGCGCGCACAGTCAACAAGTTTTCGATGGTATTGCCTTTAATATTGATGTTAACGCGTGGCCTAACTCTCAAGCAAAACAAGTTCATCTTGCTTACCGTCTTGATATTAATGAGTTTCGTGGTAAGCGTACTGTGCAGCTGATGATTGAAGATCTCCGTACAGCTAACCTCTAAAAATATAGAGCCAAGGAAATAACGATGGAGCAAGCACTGGCCACTATTCCATTAACTAACCTAGCTATAGCCTTTGTACCTGTAATATTCGTATTAGTACTACTAGCTTGCTGGTCGTTGCCACAAAAGCGTACCTGGTATGCCCTGGTTCGCATGTTAGTGCAGCTATTATTAGTTGGTTATGTTTTAAGTTACATTTTTGAAAGTGACAATGCTTGGATTATTGGCACCTCATTACTGGTGATGGTGCTGTTTTCAAGTTGGATCGCATTACATAATATTGAATCACCAGATAAGTCTCTTTTTAATAGTGCTTTCTGCGCCATCTTTATCAGTAGCGTTATTATTTTGTTGGTCATTACGCAAGGCGTATTGAATCTCGAACCTTGGCATGAAGCAAAAACACTGGTACCGCTGGCAGGTATGGTTTTCGCCAATGGCATGAATAGCGTAAGTTTATGTGGTGAACGATTTTTTGCTGAAATTAATCGCGGTGCAAGTTATCTAGATGCACGTAATATTGCTTTTAAAGCGTCTATGATCCCCAATATTAACACCTTATTTGCTGTTGGTATTGTTTCGTTGCCAGGAATGATGACAGGTCAAATTCTTGCTGGCGTCTCGCCCTTTATTGCCGCGCGTTATCAAATTATGGTGATGTGTATGGTCTTTGCTTCAGCAGGCTTAGCGTCGGCAATTTTCTTAATTCTCAATAAAATAAAGCTAAACAGAATAAATCAAATAAACAATACTAAGCTACTCTAAAATATTATGCGCCTATGCACAAATTTATTAAAATGTGACTGACTACGTTTTATTTGTTTATATACTTTTTAATATTTTATAAACTATTTCCTTTATTTTGACAGTAAGAATAATAATTAATACTGGTTACACCTTACTTATTTAAAAATATCATCATTACGCTTTAAGCTACAGATTTTAGTAAATCGAAGAATGGTTAGCTACAAAGCATTGATTGAACAGAATAGATTCTCCTTATAAAGTATCATAATCCCGTACTTATTTTCTCGTTTAGCTTTGAAACTGTTCTTTGATCAGTGATAAATCTACACAGGTAGAGTGTCCATTTATTTTACACTTCATTTTGATGAAATAGATAAAAAACCTATAATACAAGGCTTTATATTTGTGGCATGAATGATGACGTAAAAATAAGTAGTGGTAAATGTTATTTTAGTAAAAGTAAGGGGTTATTATGAATATCTTTAGTAAATTATTTGGCACAATATGTTTATCTGTTATTTTATGTAGTAGTGTTCAAGCAAACTTAATCCTCAATGGTAGCTTTGAAGATAAAGGTACAGTTTCTCCGTCATCAGCTACTTGGCAGATTTATGCTTCAATCCCTAGTTGGGATAATACAAGAGGGATAGAAATCTGGAATGGTGGTTTTATTGTCCCTGCATATCATGGCAATAATGTTCTGGAATTGAATGCTCACTCGAGTGATATCAGTTCGGCATACTCAATATTTCAATTCTTATCTACTGCAGTTGGTCAACAATACGAGTTAACTTTTGCGGGTCGTAAGCGTCAAAGTAACTCTGATGAAAGATTTTCTGTTTCGGTAGGTGATTTGGCTGTATCAGTTATAAACCAAGCACACGGTAATTGGAATGAATATAGTTATACATTCACAGCAGTAAGAACTTCATCCTAATTGACTTTTACATCTTTGGATAATCGTTCAGACACGAGAGGTAACTTATTTGATAAAGTTAGTGTAAAGAGTATTCCTGAACCAGGATCACTTTTATTAATATTACTTGGTTTAGCTGGGCTTGTTGTTACTCGAAAGAAATATTTTTAATAAACACTGATTTTTCTGATATTTTAAAGCCAATATTATGTGGCTTTTTATTAGGCAATAGAAAACTAATATTCCATTAAGTATCATTCTGTTCTATAAGAATATACCGGAGTCAGCTGGAATTATAAACGCCTTTCGGCAGTCATTAATTGAAGTGAATACTTCCCCAGGAGAATATGCTCCTGTATTCTCTAATAACACCATCTATATCGTGTTATTAGAGAAATCAATAATTTAGTATTAAGCGTTTATAAACCTGTCCTTTGGAAAAGGCTGAGCAAAACTTACCCGTAGTTATATTTTTTATAGAATCACTGTTAAAAAATTTTCCTTGATTCTTATTTGCTCAAGTTTTCTGAAACGAGCATCTTCTATTAGAGTGGCTCTGATAGGTAGATCTGAATAATAGAACGTAATATCTCATAGCAAAACCACGCTTCAATAAAGCATAACCTTTCCAGCCTATTCTATTATAAACATAGACTTTATGTTTTAATAAATTTTAAAGCCTCTTAAGTAAGAAGCTGTGCTTTATAGTCATTTATTTACCCCTTTAATTACGTTACAATGCGCGACTATTCGCCTTTTGCTGTTGGATGTTGGCAAAGGTTACTTATTAAATTTATTTTTGAAGATTTATGTTCGAAACAAACCCAATATTAAGTAAATTAAAAGAAATCCGTGAGCGCGCTAATATGCTTCGGGGGTACCTTTGACTACGATGTTAAAGCTGAACGTTTAGTTGAAGTTTCTCGCGAGCTAGAACTCCCTGAAGTCTGGAATGAGCCTGAACGTGCTCAAGCTCTTGGTAAAGAGCGAAGTTCTTTAGAAGAAGTCGTTAATACTATTGTTGAACTTGAAACAGGTTGTGAAGATATTGAAGGCTTAGTTGAGCTGGCGGTAGAAGAATCAGACCAAGAAACGTTTGATGACGCTGAAGTTGAAGCGGATGCTTTAGATAAGATTTTAGAAAAATTAGAATTTCGCCGAATGTTCTCTGGTGAACAAGATGCTAACAATAGCTATTTAGATATTCAGTCCGGCTCAGGTGGTACAGAAGCGCAAGATTGGGCAGAAATGCTAATGCGCATGTACTTGCGTTGGGGCGAAGCACACGGCTATAAAACTGAAGTGATTGAAGTGACCGATGGTGATGTTGCGGGAATAAAAGGCTGTACTATTAAGTACACTGGTGAGTATGCTTATGGTTGGTTACGCACTGAAACAGGTGTACATCGTTTAGTGCGAAAGTCACCGTTTGACTCTTCAGGCCGTCGTCATACCTCATTCGCTTCAGCCTTTATTTACCCTGAAATTGATGACAATATTGAAATTGATATCAATCCAGCAGATTTACGTATCGATACTTTTCGAGCCTCTGGCGCGGGTGGCCAGCATGTAAATAAAACCGATTCAGCTATCCGTATTACCCATGAGCCTACCGGGGCTGTGGTTGCTTGTCAGGCAGATCGTTCTCAACATAAAAATAGAGCGACGGCAATGAAGCTGCTTAAAGCTAAATTGTATGAAATGGAAATGCAAAAGCAAAATTCAGATAAACAAGTGTTAGAAGATGGTAAATCCGATATAGGGTGGGGCAGTCAAATTCGCTCTTATGTATTAGATGATAGCCGCATTAAAGATTTACGCACGGGTGTTGAGAATAGAAATACCCAAGCTGTATTAGATGGCGATTTAGATAAGTTTCTAGAAGCCAGTTTAAAGTCTGGTTTGTAGTATTACACTTACAAAAACCAATTAAATTATTGAACAAATTAAAGATAACTTTGGAAATAAAATGACAGATAAAGCCACTAAAGCCAGTGATGCGCCCGTAGCACAAGATGAAAATAAACTGATTGCTGAGCGCCGTGTAAAACTTGAAAAAATTCGCGCTAATTGTTCCGCTAATGGTTTTCCTAATGATTTTAATCGTGAACATTTAGCTGCTGACATCCAAGCTGAACATGGTGAAAAAACTAAAGAAGAACTTGAAGCGCTACAAGTAACTTATGCTATTGCTGGTAGAGTAATGGCTAAGCGTGGACCGTTTTTAGTAATACAAGACTCGTCTGGACGTATTCAAGGTTATGCTGAAAAAACTGTTCAAAAAGAAATAAGAGCTAAATGGGGTTCATTAGATATTGGTGATATTGTTGGTATTAAAGGTATCTTACATAAATCAGGTAAAGGTGATCTTTATGTGAACATGGATCATTATTCATTATTAACTAAGTCATTACGTCCATTACCAGAAAAATTTCATGGTTTATCCGATCAAGAAACTAAGTATCGTCAGCGTTATATTGATTTAATTATTAATGAAGATACCCGTAATACCTTTAAAATTCGCTCAAAAATTGTTGCTGGTATTCGTAACTTCTTAACGCAGCGTGACTTTATGGAAGTTGAAACGCCGATGTTACAAATTATACCAGGCGGCGCAACGGCTAAGCCTTTTATGACGCATCATAATACGTTTGATCTTGATATGTACTTACGTATTGCACCAGAGCTTAACTTAAAACGTTTAGTCGTTGGTGGTTTTGAACGTGTGTTTGAAATTAACCGTAGTTTCCGTAATGAAGGTATTTCAACGCGTCATAATCCAGAATTCACCATGATTGAATTCTATCAAGCTTACGCTGATTACCATGATCTGATGAACACCACTGAAGAAATGTTACGTACTATTGCACAAGATGTATTAGGTACTACCACTATTCGTAATACCGTGAAGAATTCTGAAGGTGAAGTAGTAGAAGAGAAATTCTACGACCTAGGTAAGCCATTTTTACGCTTATCTATGGTTGATGCTATTTTACAATACGGCAAAGACCATCGCGCAGCAGCAAGCCTTGATGAAGCTGTATTACGAGATCCTGAAAATAATTTTGATGCAATCAAAGCCATGGCTAAAGCTGTTGGTGTTAAAGAAAACAGTGCTTCTAAAGTTTGGGGTCCTGGTAAATACATTTGTGAAATCTTTGAAGAAGTGGCTGAACACTTATTAGATCAACCAACATTCATCACTGAATATCCATGGGAAGTTTCACCACTTGCTCGTCGTAACGATGACAACTCATTCATAACTGACCGTTTTGAGTTCTTTGTTGGTGGTCGCGAACTAGCTAATGGTTTTTCTGAGCTGAACGATGCAGAAGACCAAGCTGAACGTTTCCAAAAACAAGTCGCAGAAAAAGATGCTGGCGATGATGAAGCGATGCATTATGACGCAGATTATATTAACGCCTTAGAATATGGCTTACCGCCAACAGCAGGTGAAGGCATTGGTATTGACCGTTTAGTCATGTTGTTTACTGATTCACCAACAATCAAAGATGTTATTTTATTCCCACATATGCGTCCTGAAGCTGAATAATAACAAAAGGCTTATTTCTTATTAGAGATAAACTTAGTTAATATAGAAAACTAAAGTCTGTTGTTTATAGTGTTTATCACACTGTAACAATGGACTTTTTTATATACGTTAATAAATAATATTAAACTCTTAATTTCATAAACGTAATGATCCTTTTCGTTAAATATAATGACCGAGGTAGTGCCGATAATATTTATCGTTTATAACAAATAATGGTTAGCTAAACATAAAGTTAGCTGATTATAGTGTTAAAGGATGTAAAGCCTTGTGTAAAACTCTGTACAGAGAGCTATACACAGGGCTTTTTTCTTTATTTAGCCCCTAACTCTATTTTTCTTAGCCGTAATTGCGTAGATTAGTGCTGATAAAAATAATATTATCCTTGAGTAGTAAACTTAACGGATGATTTTCAGGTAAAACGTAAGAGAGTGAGGAAGTAATGAGTGTTTCAAGAGGCGGCTTTAGTTCGCGTTTCGGTTTTATCATGGCAGCGGCAGGATCGGCTGTTGGTCTGGGAAATATTTGGGGCTTTCCAACCCAAACAGCAAGCAATGGTGGTGCTGCTTTTGTTTTAGTCTATCTAGTCTTAGCATTTTCTTTAGCTTATCCCGCTTTTATGGCAGAGCTATTAATTGGTCGATATGGTCAGGCAAATGCTGTTAGTAGTATGCAAAAAATTGCCCGTAATACTTGGCAAAAGCGCTTTGGTTTTGTGGTCGGCTTTGGTGGTATTATTTGTGCTGCACTCATTTTAAGTTTTTATGGCATTATTGCAGGGTGGATGATGTCTTATGCTATCGAACCTTTAGCAAGGCTTGGCGGATTTACGGGGGTAGCTGACTGGTTAATAAATCACTCGCTAATTCGTAATATTTTATTCACTACACTCTTTATGGGGCTAACCATCTTTATCATTCGCCGTGGGGTTGAACAAGGTATTGAAAAGTGGTCAAAACGTCTTATGCCTATGTTAATAGGTTTGCTTATACTCTTAATTATTTATGTCTTTACACTTGAAGGAGCTAGAGAAGGTTTTAATGCCTATTTAAATCCTGATATTTCTCGCATATTGGAGCCAGGCCTTTTAATCAGTGCCTTAGGACAAGCGTTTTTCTCTTTGTCATTGGGTACCAGTGTCATGATAATTTATGGTTCTTATATTGCTAAGAAAGAGAATTTGGTCACACTTGGCGCACAAGTAACTTTAATTGATGTATCTATTGCCTTTTTAGCAGGCTTATTAATTATTCCATCTATGTACGTTGCTCAAGCGCAAGGTGTTGCAATATTTGCAGAAGATGGCAGTCTTATTTCAGGGTCAAATTTAGTATTTACCGTATTGCCAGCGTTATTCTCGGGTATGAGCTTTATTGGTTTGTTTGTCTCTTTTGGCTTCTTTGTTTTGATGTCGATAGCAGCATTAACCTCTTCTATCTCTATGCTTGAAGGGCCAGTATCTTTTGCGGTAGAACGTCATGACATACCAAGAGAAAAAGCAACAACCCTAATCGGTTTAGGTATTTTAGTGTTGAGTATTATTATTGTGATTAATTTAGACTGGATGTTAGATTTTGTCGCTATTTTATCAACACAATATGGTCAACCAATTATTGCTATGCTCTGTTGTGTATTCGCTGGTTGGATATGGCATAGAAGTGATATTTTAGCGGAGATTAAACAAGGCAATGAAGACGTTGAACATAGCCTTTTTTGGAAGATTTGGCCTTGGTACACTAAGTTTATTTGTCCAACAGCGATTGCCTTAGTTTTCTGGCATTCACTATAAACAACCGAAAACACTGAGTTATTTATAGTGAATTAAAGCCTTGGCCAGTTTAACTGCCAAGGTTTTTTTAATGCTAATAATTGTTCATTCACTTGCTGGTCCAAGTAGAACTCACCTGTTGTTGGCAGTGAAGTAAACTCGAATGACTCGCCTAAATAAGTAAACTTGAGTGCATAGGCGTGCAGGTAACCACGATCTGCTTGTGATGTGCTGTAATACAGTGGGTCACCAACAATAGGGGCGCCTATACTCGCCAGTGCTACACGTAATTGATGGGTTTTACCTGAATGAGGTTTAAGTAAATATAAGCGCTGTTTGTTAGCAATATTATATGAGAAAAACTGTGTAATAGCTGGGTTTTCCATAGTACGTAATAGTTTGAACATGCCTCTGCGGCTTTTACCCATGTCCCCTTTAATAAGCCCCTGTTTTTTACTTGGCTTTTTGTCGCTGATGGCAAGGTAGTATTTTTCTATGTCGTGATTATTGAATAGTTGACCAAAGGTTTGCGCGCAAGCTAAGGTTTTGGCAAAAATGACTAATCCCGATGTCATTTTATCTAAGCGATGTATAGGGTATAACACTATATTATTATCTTGGTTTTGATTCTGTTGATTGACTTGGCTGTTCACCATGCCCTTTACCTGGCTCTTAACCATGGAATGAAGCCCTGAGCCAATGTCACCTTCGTCATGAAAGTTTACGCCAGCGGCTTTATCAACAACAATATAATCAGGATGTTCTGCAATAATTTTATACATTTAAATTAACCGAGTAGTCTTTATGTTTGCTATGATAATTCAAACTTTTACCTTTTACTCTTTTTACAGGATGTTATTTTGCGACAATCTCCTCAGAGCTGCTTTTCGGCACAAATAATAAATAAATTTAGAATCTCTGCGATAGCCGCTAGTACTGCATTATTATTTGCTTGTAGTAGTCAAGAAATAGCACCATTACCTCTTGGGATAAGTTTGGTTGAAACGGTTACTGCCCAGCAAGACATACTTAACATCCCTTTTAAAAAATATAAGTTAGCCAATGGTTTAACGGTAATTTTACATCAAGATAACTCAGACCCTTTAGTACATGTTGATGTTACCTACCATGTTGGCTCAGCCCGTGAACAGTTAGGTAAGTCAGGTTTTGCGCATTTTTTTGAGCATATGATGTTTCAAGGTTCTCAAAATGTTGCTGATGAACAGCACTTTAAAGTCGTTACCCAAAGTGGTGGCGACTTAAACGGTACTACTAACTCAGATCGCACTAACTATTTTGAAACGGTACCTAAAAACCAGTTAGAGAAAATGTTGTGGCTTGAGTCTGATCGTATGGGCTTTTTATTAGAAGCCATTACCCCTGAAAAGTTTGAGATACAACGTGCGACAGTAAAAAATGAACGTGGTCAAAATGTTGATAACCGTCCTTATGGCCGATTAAATGAAACGGTCAATCAAATGATATTCCCACGTGAACATCCTTATTCATGGCCTGTTATTGGTTATTTGTCAGACCTTGACCGAGGTACAGTCACAGATTTAAAAGAGTTCTTTTCTCGTTGGTATGGCCCAAATAATGCGGTAGTCACTATAGGTGGTGATATTGATGAAGCGCAAACGTTAGCTTGGGTTAATAAATACTTTGGTAACTTAAATACCGGGCCAGTGGTAGAGAAAATAGCTAAAACATCAGTGAGTATTGAAGAGAATCGTTATTACTCTTTTAGCGATAACGTATCACTACCACTGTTATATATTAGTTTTCCAACCGTTTATGGTATGCATGAAGATGAGCCGGCTTTAGACGTACTTGCTAATATTTTGGGTAGTGGGCCGACGTCATTACTTTATAAAAATCTTGTTAAATCAGGTGTGGCGGTTCAAGCTGGTGCTAGTCACCCTTGTCGAGAGTTAGCGTGTCAAATGAGCTTTTATGCGCTGCCAAACCCACAGCAAGGTTTATCTTTAATAAAAATAGAAAAAGTGATTAATGATACGTTAACTGAATTTGAACAACGTGGTGTTAACGACCAAGACTTATTAAAAACTAAAGTGGGTATTGAAACTAGTACTATTTATGGCTTGCAAAGTGTTTCAGGTAAAGTGTCTAGCTTAGCGCATTATCAAACAATGTTAGGCGATGCTAATTACACCGAGCAACAAGTTGCTCGTTATAATAGCGTGACCAAAGCCGATGTTATGCGAGTATTCAAACAATATATTCAAGGTAAAGGGGCCGCGGTATTATCAATAGTACCACAGGGTCAAGAAACTTTAATTGCGAAAGCAAATAACTTTACTTTAACTGATGTGAGTAACCCAGTAGAACTAGCTCAACTTGATACACCGATTATGAAGAATACCAGTGATTTCGATCGCAGCATTATGCCTAGCTCTAAGGCTAATCCACAAATTACTGTACCTAGTTTATGGCGTGAAAAATTTGATAATGGCATTAAAATCATTGCAACTAAAAATAGTGAGACACCTACGGTAAGTCTGTTATTAAGTATTGATGGTGGCGTATTACTTGATTCAGTTGATAAAGCTGGTTTAGCGAGTTTAACGGCAAGTTTGATGAATGAAGGCACTACGATACACAGTAAAGAAAAGTTATCTAATGAATTAGCTATACTTGGTAGTAATATATCTATTGGTGCAGGTGGGCGTAATACTTATATCAAAGTGAGTAGCTTAGTTAAAAATCTTGATACTACCTTAGCATTGATGAATGAGATGATGTTTAAACCTAAATTTGCCCAAGATGATTTTGATCGTGTTAAAAATCAGTTGATTCAAGGTTTAGAGCAAGGTAATAAAGATGCTAGCACCCTAGCAAGTAACGCCTTAAAGCAAGTGACTTATGGTAAAGGTAATCGCTTTGGTTTACCTGATAGTGGTACTATTTCGACGGTATCCGCGATAACGCTAGCTGACGTAAAAGCTTTTTATCAAGCATACTTTTCCCCAGCTAAAGCAAGTTTAGTTGTGGTTGGCGATATTGAAAAAGCTGATTTTCTTACAAAACTATGGCCATTAAAAGCATGGAAAGGTAATGACTATCTAATTAATGGAGATTATGAGTTCCCTGAGGTTACCCCGAATAAGCTGTATTTTGTTGATTTGCCTAACGCGAGCCAATCAGTGATTAAACTATCTCGTAGAGCGATGACTTACGATGCAACAGGTGAACACTTTAAAGCGACGTTAATGAATTACCCGTTGGGGAGTGCTTTTAATAGTCGAATTAATTTAAATCTACGAGAAGAGAAAGGTTATACCTACGGAGCATCAAGCTACTTCTCTGCTGGTAAAACGTTAGGTCGATTTAGTGCTGGCGCTAGTGTTAAAAAAGATCATACTTATGATGCAATAATTGAAATCGAAGCTGAACTGCAAAACTATCAGCAACAGGGTTTAACAGCAGATGAAGTTACCTTCATGCGTCAAGCTATTTCACAAAATGAAGCGTTAAGCTTTGAAACGCCAAGTCAAAAAAGTGGCTTTTTAAGACAGTTGTTACAGTTTAATCTGCCAGTTAATTATGGCGAAGCACAAAGCAATATAATACATAACATAACTATTGATCAGTTAAATACTATTGCGGCAAAAGAATTATCAAAACCTATGCAATGGATTGTTGTTGGCGACGGTCAAGTAGTTAGACCACAATTAAAAAAGCTTGATATCGAAGTAGTAGACCTCGAACTAGCTAAATAAACTATTTAGTAAATAAAAATAGTTAAGTATTGAAAAGTACCACCAGACCCCTTATTTATATGATCATCAATAAGGGGTTTTTTGCTTATATCCCTTACTAGTTAAATACTAAGTTAAGCTAATAGTTAGCCTAATTAGTATATATAGGAATTATTTTGACACTCTCATTAACAGATTATATTGGCGCTTTTAGCCAAAACGAAAATTTGGCTGCTGTTGCAGGTATTGGACGCGGTATAGAGCGAGAAGCATTGCGAATACTGCCTGAAGGAAAACTATCTGAGCATGGTCATTATCAACAGCTTGGTTCAGCCCTTACTCACGGACAGATAACAACTGACTATTCTGAAACTTTGCTTGAATTCATCACCCCGGTGAGTCATTCACCAGAGCAAGCTATTGCCCAACTTCAAGATATTCAAAAATATACCTTTGCTAATATTGAAGGAGAACTTTTGTGGCCAATGAGTATGCCTTGTTTTGTTAACGATGCTGAGAAGATACCGTTAGCACAATATGGTAGCTCTAATATAGCTAAAATGAAGACAGTTTATCGTCAAGGTCTGAAGAACCGCTATGGCTCGATGATGCAAGTTATTTCAGGTATACATTTTAATTTTTCATTCTCACAAGATTTTTGGCAGGTTCAGCAAAAATTACATCAGTTATCAGGTGAAAAATCGTTACCTCTTGATGAATTCATCTCTGAACGTTATTTTTCTATTTTAAGAAATTACAAACGCTTTTGTTGGCTAATACCTTATTTATACGGTAGCTCGCCAGCAATATGTGGATCTTTTTTACAAGGTCAAGAGCATAAGTTACCCTTTAAGAAATCACCTTCTGGCGCGCTTTTCCTTGAGCATGCTACCTCGTTACGCATGAGTGATTTAGGTTATACCAGCTCTGAGCAATCAGCATTAAAAATTTGCTATAATAATTTAGCTGATTATGTTGATGGCGTACAACAAGCTATAAAATTAAAATCTAAGGATTTTTCTGGTATTGGTGTCAAAGTTAATGGTCAATACCAACAGCTTAACGACAACGTGCTACAAATTGAAAATGAGCTGTATGCACCAATTCGTCCTAAACGTGTAGCAAAACCAGGTGAAAAGCCTTCAGTTGCTCTAGGGGAACGCGGTGTTGAATACATTGAAGTAAGAGCCCTTGATGTAAATCCCTTTTCAGATACCGGAATTAGTCTTGAGCAAGTTCATTTTTTAGATATATTTATAACTTTTTGTGCTTTTGTTGATAATAAAGAGTTCGATTGTACACGCCAAGCATTACATGAACAGAATATGGATGCAGTGGTTCTACGTGGTCGAGATCCTGAGTTATTACTTAGTGATCCGAATTGTTGTGGTGAAGTTCAGCTTAAATCGGTTCCAGAGTGGGGCAATGAATTATTCAAGCAGATGCAACAAGTTGCAGAGTTATTGGATAAAGCATACCAAACGAGTAAATATAGTGATGCTATTGTTCGTGAACAAGCTAAGATCAATGACGCTAGTTTAACGCCTTCAGCGCAGTTACTATCTATTATTCAAGAGCAATCTTTATCGCAGTATGCTTTAAATAAAGCAAGTGAATATCAAAGAGAAGCTAAAACACGTGATTATCAGTTTTATAGTCAAGAATTTTTTGATAAAAGCGTACCAGCTTCACATAAAGCACAAGCGGATATCGAAGCAGGTGATAAACTAAACTTTGATGATTTCTTATCAGATTATTTTTATTAATAATAAAAACAGAAGGATAATTATAAAAAAAAGCGCGTCAAAATGACGCGCTGGTTATTTAAGCAAACAAAACTTAAATTAAATGAAAGCAATCCAGGGAGGAATGTTTCAATTAATAAGACGTCATAATTACAGATAAGTTCATTTTATTTACAATATACTCCTTCATGACCTATTCGCTTTCTAAACTGGTATCTGACTTACATAGTCGCAGATGCTATCTTACTTTCGAAAAAACACTGCTAAGCATGAGTGGAACAACATCGTTGTTCTATATTTTTGTCGAGTTTTAGACAAAAAAAAGCGCCCAACTAAATTTAGAGAGCGCATAAAACATGAAACACTAAGGGAATAACATAACTATTAAGTAAGAGTGCTACTTTGTTGTTTAGTTCAAATTATTTTAATTTTTATTTCTCATATCACTTAAGGAAAAATAAAAATATTCTGTGGTAAATTTTAGACAAAAAAAAGCGCCCAACTAAATTTAGAGAGCGCATAAAACATGAAACACTAGGGAATAACATAACTATTAAGTAAGAGTACTACTTTGTTGTTTAGTTCAAATTATTTTAATGTTTTATTAATATTTATTGTTTAGTCATATAAATTATGAATCATAACTATTAATAGTAGAATAATTTAGTTGCTCTATATCTATACTAAATTTTAGACAAAAAAAGCGCCCAACTAAACTTAGAGAGCGTATAAAACATGAAACGTTATTAATAATAGTGGAATAACATAGTTGTTCAGTACCCTTACCGAATTTTAGACAAAAAAAAGCGCTCAACTAAACTTAGAGAGCGCATAAAACATGAAACACTAGGGAATAACATAACTATTAAGTAAGAGTACTACTTTGTTGTTTAGTTCAAATTATTTTAATGTTTTATTAATATTTATTGTT
>CAJWZC010000034.1 GCA_913049915.1 uncultured Colwellia sp. | reverse complement strand
TAGCGTTATTTCCGCAGGTGTTAAATTAACCGCATTGAATAAAATTTTACTTTCTTCACTATCAATGAGGCCTTCTTTTATCAATACGCGAAATGCAACGTAAGCTTTAGTTTTGGCGATGATTTGTGCTACGGGGTGCATTTTTTCAATACTTTCAGCGTAGGCTAAATCAAAAATAGGCTCTGTTATAGCTAATCGCTTAAACTGCATTTTTTCAATTAAATCAGCAGAAAGTTGCGCGCCTCTCATAACAAGTTGCTCTAGCAGTAGTTCTTCACTCACTTCAATTTTTGTTAAAATATTATGCAAACGTTTATCTTTACTTTCAAAAGCTTCGCGTACTTCTTTTTTATATATATCACTGAATGTTGTTAAATAGCAGCGAGTAACGGCAAGTCTACCTATATTTGACAACATAGCCGTAGTAAATGCGGTGAATTCATCAAGCCCTTGCGCTTTGGCTAATACGCGAGAAGCTAGTGCAATTGATAAACTATCATTCCATAATTTTCTTTTCATTAGACCATAAGGCGCGGTGCTTTTTGGTAACCAATGTTTAAGGGTAAAGGTAGGCATAACTAACTTTAAGTTATCTAATCCAATATAACTTAATGCTAATTTAGCATCTGTTACTTGCACGTCTGCTCGCTTTCGGTATTGTGGTTTGTTAACTAAGTTTATTAAATCAGTGGCTAACCAAGGTAATGAAGCCGCGAGGTTTTTAATTTGGTTAACTGACGCTGCACGCGCAGATAAAATATCAAGAATAGCAGGACAGGCATCGTCAATACCTAAAATATGATGGTAAAGGTGCTCTTTATTATCAAAGTCACTATTAATTTTCGTGCGAACTCGGTTAAAAAAGCTTTGTTCAGTTTGCTTACGAAAATGTTCTTCACCATGTTCAGCAATAATCTTCTCTTGTTCTGCTTGGACTTCTACTGACAATAACTCTCGGCGTCGGTTTTTTTGCTCGCTACCTTGATGATTAACCATAGTAATCTTACCACTTTGCTTTTCCGCAAAATCTTTACCTATTGAGAGACTAATAGCGCGTTGGTATATAGTAGCGACAGCTTGATTTTTTTCAAAAATTTGCATAGAGACTTTATTGTTTACCTAAAGAGTGAAATTGAGCATTTTACCCTTTAGCATGCAAACCACTCTGGTTAAAGCATCTTAATTACTAAAAGGTTAGAAATACGTTAAGTCTAACGCTTAAATGCAATAAAGTATTACTTTATCTGCCTTTAATCTAAATAAATTACTTATTAGTTATAGAATGATTTTCAAATTGCGTAATAAAATTAGCTAATAAATTTTGTCCTTGTTCTGTGAGTATAGATTCGGGATGAAATTGGACACTGCTAATTGCTAAAGTTTTATGTTCTAGCGCCATAATCTCATCAACATCACCTTGTTCATTTTGGCTCCATGCGGTCATGGTGAGTTCTGAGGGTAGTGATTTTTTGTTCACAATTAATGAATGGTAACGAGTAACTTGTAACGGTAGGTTCAATTTGCTAAATAAGCCTTGTTGATTATGGATAATCTTAGAGGTTTTACCATGCATTACTTTTTCTGCTTTTTCTACCTTTGCGCCAAAGTGTTGCGCAATACATTGATGTCCTAAGCAAACACCTAATAAAGGTATTTTGCCCGCGAACTCTTTCACAACAGCGAGGGAAATCCCGGCAGAATCAGGATCACAGGGGCCTGGTGATATAACAATATATTTAGGTTTTAATTGCTCAATTTGTTGCAGGCTAATTTCATTATTTCTATAAACAACAACTTCTTGACCTAATGCTTGAAAATAATGCACTAAATTAAAAGTAAAGGAGTCGTAATTATCGATCATCAATAACAAAAAAAATCGCCTAACATCTAGTAAAATACATGACTATTCTAATGCTTTTATTAAGGTGGGGCAATATAATGACAAGATAAAGTGATAGAGTAAAAAAATAAACCAACATGTGCTGTATTATTTTTTTATGCCCCTGTAACAGATTTTGTGTAACTACCAGTTTTAAATAAAGTCCTTTAAACGGCCTTCGCATTCAATCATAAATTAATTCAAGACCGAGAGAGTTAGGGTTAATACCCTAGATTCATTTAAAGCTTACGTGATGCAATATCCACTTTAGAGATTTTAGAGCTAATTCTGTACAAAAAATTTTGACACAATTTCAATGGTGTATGGATGTTAGTTTTTATATAAAAATGACAACTTTAGTACCCCTGAACTGCCGTTTTTAACTAAAAGCTAACTTCCGCTTCTGGCTAGCTGAAGAAGTCACAAATAATCACTAGCTCAATGTTAACAAAGATACGATATAGTCGGACACTTGAGTAACTAGCTAAATCATTCGTAAAAAAGTTACATTTACATTCAAGTTGGTTTAAATTTTAGTTAACCATCAAGTTCAAGCGCTTTTAAATCATCAATAAGTTTATCTATTTTTTTATTGAATCGTTTACGTTGTTTATCCGTTAAATTGTTCATAAAGTATTGAAATATTTTTATTGAAATTTCACTATTTTTTGCTGATATCATGACGTATTCATCAGATTTTAATGACTCAGGATTAGAGATCAGTTCTGTAAACATAACTTCATACTGCTGCTTATTAGTGTTCATTGCTAAGACTTGCTTAAAATCTGAATGCCATTTTATACGATAATCCATTCTCTGCGTAAAAGTTGATGAAGAACCTTGTATAAAATTACACACTTCATCTACCTGTTCTTTGGTTAACCTCCCTATCCATTTTTTGAACTGCTGTTGCGTCTCTTTGCATTCTTCTTTATACCATTGGGCTTTAGTGAGTTCATCACGATCTTCAATACGCTCTTTGTTAATATTTTCAATTTCATCAATAACTTGCTTTCTTTGATCTTTACTCAAAGTATGAGTTAATGATATCAGTTTGGGTTTTGCTTTTTCTCTCACCACAAACCAATGGTTTTTAACAGCCGATAAATGAATATTAAGCTCATCCTCTGATATGCCCGCATTCACTTGATTTTTCAGCACTGTAAGCTGCAAGTAGTATTCTCTTAACTGTGTTTGCCTGTGCCAAGCATGAAGTTCATCAAATGTGCTATCAAAAACCTGTTGTTGATCTTTGTTTAACGTAACAAAATCATCAAGATACCAATTACTCCACCAATCTAAATTGTTATAGATAAAACTAAAGCTACATGCTGAAAGTAAAAAGGAACTAAGAATAACGAGTAATACATTTTTAAGATTACATTTCAAATCATCCTCCCACTTATGCTATCTATTATTTAAACTGTTATTAAAATCTATTCTATTTAACAGGTGAATTCATATAGATTTTCAATCCTATACGTATTCATTACAACAGAAAACATCAATAAACTGGTTAATGTTACGTTCTAAAAACTCACCTGATTACGGTTTTATTTTATTAATTCCCTTGCCTATCAGCCAAAGCATGTCATTTTTATAACGTACACTATAGCGCTTTAGATCTTCCATAATTAAGTAGTTTATCGGGACTAAAAATAACGTAATAATCGTAGCAAACAAAATACCAAAACCTAGACTTACCGCCATTGGAATTAAAAACTGTGCTTGCGTACTTTTTTCAAATAATAAGGGTATTAAACCCGCGAACGTTGTTAACGAAGTCAGTATTACAGGCCTAAATCGTCTGCCACCTGCAGCATAAACAGCATCAAATAAAGCAACTCCTTCAGCGCGTTTTTTATTAATATAATCCACGAGAACAAGAGAGTCATTAACCACAACACCAGATAATGCTAATACCCCCATTAAGCTTAATAAGGTTAAATTCATTCCCATTACCCAATGACCAATTACAGCGCCAACCATTCCAAAGGGAATAACTAACATTACAACGAGAGGTTGAGAATAGCTTTTGAAAGGTATTGCGAGCAAAATATATATCACAAGTAACAAACCATACATGCCAAATTTTAGTTCATTAGAAGACTCTTTCTGATCTCTTGCTTCTCCTGCCATTTCATAGTTCATACTCGGATAACTACTAATAGCTTGCTGTAAAAATTCTTCAAGTTCTTCTTGAACAGCAGATAAGTCTCCTTGCTCTTTATCAAAATCAGCGGTAACAGAAAGTGTGCGTTGACGGTCAATACGTAAAATACTTGACGGACTTAATCCAGGTACGATGTCAGCAATTTGCCATAAAGGTACTTCTTGACGTTCCGCAACTCTGATCATCATCTGTTCTAATGTTTCAATCGACTGCCTTGCAGAAATAGGATATCGCACCATCACCCGCACTTCTTCTCGTCCACGTTGAATACGCTGAACTTCAAAGCCATAGACCGCTTGACGAACTTGCCTAGCGACCATATTTAAATTAAGCCCAAGTAAAGTGGCTTCGGGTTTAAGCTTTAATTGTAATTCTTCTTTACCATCAGACATAGAATCTTCAACATCAGAAATAGCTGTAAACTCAGATAGTTTATCTTTAAATTTATCGCCTAACTCAGCTAAATCTTTAGCATTTTTACCCCGTAATTCGATGTTTATTGCGGGTCTACTCCAACCTATTTCAGCACGGTAATTAAGCTGTTCTGCCCCCGCTACTTGACCTACCATTTTACGCCACTCTGCAACAAGTTGCTGTGTACTAATTTCTAAACTGCGTAATTCAGGAGGGATAGTTTCTACACGAACACGACCTGTAGTTGAATTACGTCCTCCACTGATAGAATAGATGTTCTTTATTATTGACTCGCCTGATTCAGGATCAATATATTTGTCCTGTAACAACTGCGCTTGTTTAGTCATGTGAGTAACAATACGATCTGTACTTTCAAAAGCAGTTCCCGCTGGCATTGTTAGGGTTGCTGTTGCTACCTCACTTTGTACACGTGGGAAAAAAACAAATTTTGTTTGTCCACTCGACAATGCACCAATCACAATAAACAGTGACGACAACATGATAGCAAGTGTGGCATATCGCCAGCGAAGGGCTAATGCTAGTGCGGGTTGGTATACTCTGGCTATAAAGGTTTCTAGAGAAGTTGATATTGCAATTTGAATACTTGTTAATCGTGATGGAGCACCCGTACGCGGTTTAATATGTTTAAGATGCGCTGGTAATACGAGTTTTGATTCTATTAACGAAAAGAGTAAAACAGGCACAATCACATAAGGAATACTTTGATACCAACTCCCTCTGCCTTCTAATAAAGCAAGTGGTATAAACGCTGCTACTGTTGTTAAAATACCGAAGGTAACAGGTACTGCAACTTCTTGCGTACCTTTAATAGCGGCAGTAAGAGGATCTGTCCCACGCTGCATATGCTCATAAACATTTTCACCGGTAACAATAGCATCATCAACAACGATACCCAGTACTAGAATAAAGGCGAATAGGCTCATTAAATTGAGCGATATACCAAACACAGGCATGAGTATAAATGCGCCCATAAAAGACATTGGAATACCAATACAAACCCATAATGCAACGGCAGGTCTTAAGAATAAGGCGAGTAACAAAATGACTAAAAGCGCACCTTGCCAGGCACTTTTGGTGAGTGTCACCAACCGCGCTTTAATGGACTTACTGCGATCGCGCCAGTAAGTCATGGTTAATCCTTCAGGTAAAGCTTCCTGCTTGCCGGCTATATAATCTTTAACCGCATCAGTTACTTCAATAATACTTTGGTCACCGATACGAAATACTTCTACTTCTATAGCGGGTATACCATTAAACCTTGTTCTTAATGGTGTTTCTTCAAATTCATCACGGAGAACTGCAATATCACCTAAACGTATTAATGTA
The DNA here is from genome assembly GCA_913049915.1 of uncultured Colwellia sp. Classification (GTDB taxonomy): domain Bacteria; phylum Pseudomonadota; class Gammaproteobacteria; order Enterobacterales; family Alteromonadaceae; genus Colwellia. The sequence goes on along the minus strand of CAJWZC010000034.1, from coordinate 30,216 downwards.
CCATCTTGATCTGTTAGAATAGGAAGTTCACTAAAATCGTTCGCTCGATATGCTTGGCCTATACTACGAATAAAGATGTCACCACCTTCAGTTTTTAAGTTACCCGCTGATACGTCTATAGAATTACTTCTTAATGCATCTGAAACTTTCTCTAACGTAAGATCGTACTTTCTTAAGGACCACTCAGGTATTTCGATAGATATTTCAAATCGAAGGGAATTATCAACGCTTACTTGTGAAACTTGCGGTAAAGAGGCAAGCTCATCTCGAACATCTTCAGCAAGACGACGTAAGGTTAGATCATCATAATCGCCATACATCACAACACCTATTGCATCGCGAACTCTTTGAGGCATAGTTACTAGTGGTCGTTCAGCCTCTACAGGAAAATTATTAATTGCTTCAACACGTGACTTCATTTCATCAAGTATTTCTCTGACGTCAAAACCATCCTCAACTTCAACCGTGACCATTGAACGGCCTTCGTTGGAACGCGAGGTCATTTCACGAATTCCCGCGATATCTTGAATGGCTTCTTCAATTTTTATTGTTAACCCTTCTTCAACTTCTTGTGGCGAAGCTCCGGGTAAAACTGTGCTAACTTGCACAGTATTAATTGCAAATTCTGGAAATAAATCAACGGGTATTTTATTCGACAAACTATAAAGTCCAGCGACAACAATAATCAACATTAAAAGATTAGCTGCAACATCGTTGCGAGCAAACCAAGCGATTAAACTATGCATAATATGCTCCTATTTTTTTGTAGATGCGGTTGGTTTTGTCTGCATTTTGTTTGCTACAGCTATGCTTGTTTGCCCATCATTCAATGACGTTACACGTGTACCTGTTGCTAGATTGGCAGTAGGAGTTAAAATAAGTTGCTCGCGGGAATTTATTGCTACGGTATTTTCGTTAATCTCTGATGATGCTGAAATTACTACAGAATCTTCATCAGTCCATAAAGGGTTAATTGATCTTTTTTGCAATAGACCATTGTTAGCTACTGCGATCATATTACTCTGACTAACAGCACGTCTTGGAATAGCGTAAACATTCATTAATTGATTACCCTCAATCTTAGCTCTTAAAAACTGTCCTACCCGCAAAGCCGGCAATTCTGCTGAGCTAACAAAAGGATTGTCAAGTTTTGCAACGACGTAAAGCATACGAGTTGATGAATCAAAAACGCCCTCACTACGCACTAACTTACCTTCCCAGATATAAGTTTTACCACCTAATTCACCTTCAAAAAGCACAACAGGTAAATGGTCTTGGTTTTTTTCTGGTTTATTACCTTGTATATTAGAATAATCAGGTAACTTAATGTGGGCTAAATCTTGAGATTTTACAGGTAACCTGACCTCAATGAAATCAGTTGAGTATATTTCAGCAATAGTTTGAGATGGGTTTAGCACTTGTCCTAAATCCACCATTTGTTTTAAAATTTTACCATCAAACGGCGCTTTTACTTCGGTTCTTTCAAGGTTAAGTTCTGCTTTAGCTAATCGAGCTTTAGATGCATTAAAAGACGCTAATGCAGCTGCTACTTGTGGTTTCCTCAATGCTAGATCACGACCAACTCCGCTTTCTGGTGTTGCATTCCAGTCACGCTCTGCTACATCGGCTTGTGCTAATTCTTCTTTATACTTTACCCATGCATTAGCTACCGTTGATTTAGCAACATCGATTTCAATTTGGTAATCGCGAGGATCAATAGTAAGCAGAATATCTCCCTTTTTAAAAGACAAACCAGCACGTATTTTGTTGTCTACTTTGATGACGCGACCACTCACTTCTGACACTAACTGTGTTCGCGTTAAAGGTTCAGCAGAACCATAAGACTTAATCCAAACAGGGTAATTATAAGCTTCTAATTGGACTGTTTCTACGCCAACTGAACTTGGTGGGCCGCCCCCCCATTTTCGTGGACTAGGTTTGTTGGCAAACATCGCAGCGATGATTGAAAAAGCAATAATGAATATGACAATTGTTACAATGAAATGTACTCCCCAAACTACGGGTTTATTTGACACTTTAGAGACTTCCACCGGGTCTTTTGGTGAATTGATTTCGCTCATTTAATACTCACTTCAATGCTCTTAATAATAAATGTACATAAAATAGCAAAACCTATTGAATGTATTGATGGTTATAAGAACTATACGATTGATAGCGATATTTAGTTCACTTTTTGCGGTGTTTAAATAATAGAGTACAAGAACCTTAAATACGATATGACATCGTTAATCAAGATGCCCACCAAGTGATTAATTATCAGTTTGTAATGAGAGGTCGTTATGTTCTTCAATGGCATTTGGAGTAAATATTAATTGCTTGAAGTTACCGATCGCAATGAGCTTACTGATTTTCCCCCATAAAAATGGACATTAGGTTTATCGCTGCAATATCTTCTATTTTGTGTACATTATTTCTATTATTTGATTACGATTTGTGATGTTTTTTGTAATTCCCTCATGACTTTTTAGACAGAACTTTAATTATTTTTCCCAATCTAGACAGCGTGATTACTAAATTCGGCTTAAATAACCATAGATATAAATTTTAGTTAAACTTACTCTAAATATGATCACGGTTTAACAAAAGCTAATGTCGGCTTTTGGCTAACAGTTGACCTAAAGAATAACCAGCAAATAACGTCAGTAAAGCGCACTATTTATTATGATAAATAGTGCGCCTAAATTTGATTGCTCAGTTTCTTAGGTTAACTCTATATTTTATTAATGGCCCTTTTGCAGAGTTTAAACACTCTAGACAAAATTTAAAAGTAAACTGGAGCCCACACAAGTAGCTTAAATTGCTCCAGTTGATTGGTAACAATTATAATCTCTATACAGTAACTATCTATAAAGTTAGTTACTGTGGTGGCTCAACAGCCAAATAAATCTAGAGGGGTATCGAAATTATAGGAATAAAGGTGAATTCCCATTCCCACCAAAATCCATCGTATTGAATAGCACTACCCATTCTGGCTCGTAAGGTATGTCTCACTTGAATGTAAGTATTCAGCAAAGCATTCAAAGGTGTTGAAAAGTGAGTTTAACTCTACGGGATAGATCTTCGTATTAAACTTGAACCCAAACATGGGCCTACCTACAAGTAATTATCCAGTGTAATTAGTTTCACTTTCTATGTGCCGATATAGATTTTAACGTTGGGCATAAACAAAATTCCAAAAGTAATTCTCATGTTGTCGTGAATTCTCAACTTAAGTGGCGGTGATCACACTGTATTGCACCAGATGATCTCAGTTGGATGGTTTTTTGCACACTCTTGGTGCGAATGAATTTATTATAAAGTTTAAAATACCTCTAACTCATTAACTAATAAGATAAATTTATGTTGGCATATGAATTGTATTATTAAATTATCAGAAGTTTAAAAACTATAACTAGAGGTTAACCATGAAATTAATTAGCGCAATTATAAAACCATTTAAATTAGACGATGTCAGAGAGGCTATTTCTGAAATAGGTGTCGAAGGTATCACAGTCAGTGAGGTTAAAGGTTTTGGCCGTCAAAAAGGGCATACCGAATTATACCGCGGCGCTGAATACCAAGTCGATTTCTTACCTAAGGTAAAGTTAGAAATTGCGGTAAATGAAGAACTTGTTGAGCGCTTAGTAGAAACTATTACTAAAGCAGCTTACACCGGAAAAATTGGTGACGGTAAGATTTTTGTTTATAACCTAGAGCAAGCTATCCGTATTCGTACGGGTGAGTTAGATTCTGAAGCACTTTAAAGGAGAATGATTATGGAACAAAATATATTTCAATTACAATACGCTTTAGACACCTTTTATTTTCTTATTTGTGGTGCGCTGGTAATGTGGATGGCTGCTGGTTTTTCAATGCTGGAAGCTGGCTTAGTACGTGCTAAAAACACGACTGAAATTTTGACTAAAAACGTCGCGTTATATGCAATCGCTTGTATCATGTATCTTGTCGTTGGTTACGATATTATGTATGGCGGTGGTATTTTCTTAAATGGTATAGGGCTTGACGGTGCTAGTGATGCAGAAGCACTTGTTGGTACTGTGCTTGCTGAATCAGCCGAGGCTGGCTTTGATGGTGGTGCGGTTTATTCAAACGCTTCTGATTTCTTCTTCCAAGTAGTCTTTGTTGCTACAGCGATGTCGATTGTCTCAGGTGCTGTTGCTGAACGTATGAAACTTTGGGCTTTCTTAGCATTCTCAGTTGTTTTAACTGGTTTTATCTATCCGATGGAAGGTAGCTGGACTTGGAATGGTGAAGCTGTATTTGGCTTGTATACTTTAGGCGACTTAGGTTTCTCTGATTTTGCTGGTTCAGGTATTGTTCATATGGCAGGTGCTTCTGCAGCATTAGCTGGTGTTTTATTACTGGGTGCTCGTAAAGGTAAATATGGTAAAGACGGTAAAGTTAATGCTATCCCTGGCGCTAACTTACCAATGGCAACATTGGGTACGTTTATTTTATGGATGGGTTGGTTTGGTTTTAATGGTGGTTCAGTCTTAAAACTAGCTGACATTAATAGCGCTAACTCTGTTGCTATGGTGTTTTTAAATACCAACGCAGCTGCAGCAGCAGGTGCAATTTCAGCACTTGTCTTTGCTAAAATATTATTCAAAAAAGCAGATTTAACTATGACATTAAACGGGGCTTTAGCGGGTTTAGTGGCAATTACGGCAGAGCCTTCTACGCCATCACCATTAGAAGCAACAATCTTTGGCGCTATAGCTGGCGTTATTGTGGTGATGTCAATTTTAGCCTTAGACAAAATCAAAATTGATGATCCAGTTGGTGCTATCTCTGTTCATGGTGTTGTTGGCTTCTTTGGTTTAATGATTGTGCCAATTACTAACTCAGGATCAAGTTTTAGTGGTCAGCTTATTGGTGCAGCAACTATCTTTGTTTGGGTATTTGGTACTAGTTTCGTTGTTTGGTATGCACTGAAAAAAGTTATCGGTATTCGTGTAACAGCAGAAGAAGAATATGAAGGCGTTGATATCTCTGATTGTGGTATGGAAGCATACCCAGAGTTCACTCGAGGTTAATAATACTTGAGGTTAGGAATAATTATTCTGAGATAAAGGGGTAATAAAAAACTAACAATTAATGTGATAATAAAAAGCCCCACATCGTAATACGATTTGGGGCTTTTATTTTTTTAGTTATTACTTTACTGTATTATTTAATGGCTAACACGTTTTCGTATTGATAATAACGCTAACATAACAAGTGAAAACCATGTGATTGAACCACCACTGTCTTCCTCAATATTAGCATTTTTTAAATACTTACTTGGGTCACTTGGAAAAGCATCAGCTATGTCTATCACGCCATCACCATCACTATCAGGCTCTTTTGATTCCAATGGGAATAAATCGCTATCAGTCACAGGAGAAGAATCAAAAACATTTATATACTCAATAACAACAAAATTTTCTATTCCTGGTGCACTCATATCGCCACATGTTTGAGCAGTCTCCATCACTATAGGAATACCTTCTAAGCCACCAGAATTACACAGCTTAAGTTGAGCTACCTTTTCGACGATATCCATACCTGCAATGACTTGGCCAAAAACAGTAAAACCACCATTTTGTCGATCTAAATTACTACTATTATCTTGTAAGTTAAAAAACCACTGGTTAGTAGCACTATGCACACTGCTACCTTTTTTCGCCATGGCAATAGTACCTTTTACATTAGAATAAACCGGCTCGTTTATTATAGGAGGATTAGGAACTAGCCCGGTTAAAGGCCATTCACCAATAAATTTAAAGCCACCGCCCTGTACAATAAAGTCAGGAACTGCGCGATGTATTACTGAATTAGTATAATGTTCTTCATTTAAGTAGTTGAGAAAATTCTTTACCGTTTCAGGTGTAGTGGTATCAAACAAGTTAACTTTAATACTTTCTGTACTGAGTGATGTTTTAATTTCAACAATAGTAGCATTGGCTATGTTGGCAAAGGTTAAACTTGCAGTCGCTATACCGACAAGAGAAAGAAGCGTTCGGGTATTATTCTTTATGATTTTTTTCAACATTGACAACCTAGTTTTGCGATAAATAGTTTTAAATTATGTCTCATAGTAAAGGCTGTAATCAGTGTTAACAAGCAGCAGTTACACTTTAGTAACTTTGATCCAAATAATAACGTTATTTACTGTTAGGTTAGTGATAGTGATAATATCGAAATATCATTTTAAGAAATACTCTGTAGTAACTAAAATATGGCTAAGCTATAAAATAACACTACGTTACCTGAAGACGTTGATATTTTGTTGTGCTGATTAAATTAACAAGTAAAGTAAGCTTATTTAAGTGTAGTTTAACAGAATGAATATATAGTATTTTTTCATTTCAACTTGGTCATTAGGGCTTGGTCTTGCTTGGAATTTTTATTAGGTTAATACCCACTTCTGCGGATTATCTTCCCCCCCCCTCGATCGTCTATCTTGATTTATGACCTTATGTATAACAAGTTCACACACATAATAGATATGAGATAACTTGAATAATATCAACTGAGCAGCTCAGCTTTTACTTTTGTAGACTAAATGCTACAATCTAAATAATAGTAATTATCATTAACTCTTAGGTTACGCTTTGAGTGATATTAATTTTCTTTTTGGATGTATGATGAACTTAGCCGAACTTCCCCTGAATAAACTAGCAAAAATTAGTGCGTTACCTAAAGATGAAGCTATTGCTGCTCAATTGATTGAACAAGGTTTCACGCTCAGATCGCATATATCATTAGCACATAAGGCTCCCTTTAATGGTCCTATGGCGTTTCGTTTACACAATACTAAAATCAGTATTCAACGTACTATCGCAGCGCAAATTAGTGTTAGTTTTTAATCCATTAGTTAAGATTAATCGAATCAATAAATTAAGTGCCTAATTAAGTAATCAATTGACTAACTAACTCATTCATAACAGCAACTACAAAAGAATTTTTCCGTGAAACAATCAAAACATTTCGCACTGGTTGGCTTTGCCAACTCAGGTAAAAGCACATTATTTAACCTGTTATTATCTGATAACCCAAGTAATAAAAAGCAAAGTAAGCAAAATGTAGGTAATTGGTCAGGTGTAACTGTTGCAGCTAAAAAAACAACTTTTATACTAGACAAAGAAACTACTTATTTGTCAGACCTTCCTGGCTTAAATTCATTGGAACGCCATGCTGAACAAGGTGAAGACCTCACTATTTCCCAATCATTTTTACAAGATAACGACATTGATTGTTTAGTTAATGTCGTTGATATTAATCAGCTTAGTCGCCAACTTTATTTAACCAGCCAGTTATTAGAGCTGGGAGTACCTATGGTAGTGGTACTCAATAAAACTGATCGACAAAAACATTTAGATATTGATCTCTCACAGTTAACCGAAGAATTAGGTTGCCCTGTTATTGCTATTAGTGCGCAAAATAATGATGCCTTAGCAAAAGTACAACAAGCGCTAAGTCAAATGACCGCTGATATATCAGCTAACCATCAGAAAATTATTGATAGTGTTAGCATAGAAAAAAATAACGAGCAGGCCAAGAAAAGTGTTAAAGCAATGCAAGGGCGTTATGATTACATTACCGATATGCTTGCGCGTGTTAGCAGCGTTGAAGCGACTAACGCAGCTTATGCTAACCCAGCGTCGGCCAATAAACCTTTCTCAGAAAAAATAGACAGTATCGTATTACATCCATTATTGGGCGTGCCGGTATTCCTTGGCGTGATGTACCTACTCTTTATGTTTGCCATTAATGTTGGTAGTGCCTTTATCGACTTCTTCGATATTCTCAGTGGTACCCTATTTGTTGCTTATCCGTTACATTTTCTAGTACCGTTAGATCTACCCCAATGGATTCTTACTCTTGTTGAGGGCTTTGGTAGTGGTTTGCAAACAGTGGCGACATTTATCCCTGTCATTGCCTGTTTATTTATTGGTTTATCACTACTTGAAAGTTCAGGTTATTTAGCGCGAGCTGCCTTTGTTGTCGACAGCGTCATGCAAAAAATTGGCTTACCTGGTAAAGCCTTTGTGCCTTTGATTGTTGGCTTTGGTTGTACTGTTCCTGCGGTAATGTCAGCAAGAATTCTTGATAGTGAGCGAGAGCGCATTACCACAGTCATGATGTCGCCCTTTATGTCATGTGGCGCAAGATTACCTGTTTATGCACTATTTGCTGCTGCATTTTTTCCAGATAATGGTCAAAACTTAGTATTCTTGTTGTATTTAGTGGGTATTGGCGCCGCTATATTTACTGGCTTCTTGTTAAAAATAACCGTCTTATCAGGTAATCCTTCATTAAATATAATGGAATTACCTAACTATGAAATGCCAAAAATTAGTAATCTAAGTAAGCGAGTATGGCAGCGTACTAGCGGCTTTGTCACAGGGGCAGGTAAAACCATTGTGATTGTAGTTTGTTTATTAAACTTTTTTAACTCGATTAGTACTGATGGTCAATTTGGTAATCAAGACAGCGAAAACTCGGTCTTGAGCCAAGGTGCAAAAGTAGTTATGCCGTTATTGGCTCCTATGGGTGTGCAAGAAGATAATTGGCAAGCAGGAGTAGGAATTATCACCGGTATATTTGCTAAAGAAGTGCTGGTTGCTACTTTTAATAATTTATACTCTCCACATGCCTCAGAGGGCGAAGCCAAGCCATCGTTGTCACAAAGTTGGCAGGATGCTACCGCTAGTATAAAAGAAAATCTATTAGGAATTGCTCCTGATGATCCCTTAGGTTTCAGTGTCGGTGAAATCAGTGACTTAAACCTTGCAGCTCAAGAGCAGGGCGTTGAATTAACAACTTATCAGCGCATGCAATTAGCTTTCGTCAGTCAGTTAGGTGCCTTTAGCTATTTATTATTTATCTTACTCTATACGCCTTGTGTTGCTGCGATGGGCGCTATTAAAAATGAAGTAGGTAGTCGTTGGGCAGGATTTGCTGGTATATGGAGCTTTACCTTTGCTTATTTGGTAGCAACCTTATGTTATCAAGTGGGTACTATATTGGTAACACCCGTCAGTTCGAGTATCACCATTGCTCTTGCTTTATTAACTTTTGGGCTGATTTACTTTTGGCTTAAACATAAAGGTAAACGCGTATTAACAATTCCCGTTAGAGTCAGTTACTCTTCTTAAAAAATTATTATAAAACGTTAAATCAGCGATGAAATACTGACAGTATCCAGATGAATTATACTTATTGAGTTAAAAGTTATGCATACCTTTATAAGTATGATTCTTAACTGATTAGAGGGCTTAAAATGATGATCGAAAAGGTTTTTTTGCTATGGTAGTGTCGAGTATTATTTCGAAAATATATTAGCGTTAACAGTAAAACTTGGTATTAACGCTAATATAATTAGAGTTTTAGTACGATTATGCTTTTAGAGTAGGTATCGATAATGAAAAGCTACTGCCATTACCCAACTCACTCTTAACCAAAAGCTCAGAGTTGATGACTTGTGATAACTTCTGGCTAATTGCTAAACCCAGTCCCGTATGTTGGGTATTATCTTCTATGGCATTACTCGCTCTGTATCTGGCATCAAATATATAGGCGATGTCCTCTTTGCTTATACCACTACCATTATCTGTAACGCTTACTTTAACTTCTGTGGCTTGCTGGGCTACTGTCATGACTATTTTACCACCTATATCGGTATGTCTGATGGCATTCTCCAATAAATTGGTCATTATGCGTTCCAGCTTAGCAATATCAGAGTAAACCATAAATTGGCAAGGCTGAGGTTGTAAGGATAAAGCAATCTTCTTGTCAGCGGCTTTTAAGGTAAATTTAGCCTGAATGTCATGTAACAGCTCACCAATGGCAAACGTTTCTAAATTGACCGTCACTTGACCATTCTCTAAATGTGCTAATTCAAATATTTGGTCGATAAGGCGTTTAAGCTGGTTAACATTACGCTGTACTGTTGCTAAATACTCTTGCTGTTCGACGTCGGATAAATTATCACCTTTGATCGCTAAGGTTTCAATATACCCTTGTACTGTTGCTAACGGAGTACGTAAATCGTGAGATAAGTGTGCTAATAATTCGCGACGTATACGGTCGTTTTCAGTCAATAACGAGAATTGCTGATTAATTTGTATCACCATGTCGTTAAACGTAGCACCGAGAAAGTGTACTTCATTATGATCAATTCTATGATTTGAGACTGAGCCCCACTGTTTTAACTGGACTTTTGTTTGATCATATTGTGCCGCTTTAAGTGCTTGCATCTGTTTTGCTAGTTCTCTTACTGGCTGGGTAAAATAGTGAAATACGGCTAATAAAACCAGTAACAGTAATAACAAGCTGGCGATAACAAATGCACCGTATTTTTGTAAGTCTTTATCTCCTTGTACTTGGCTAAAAATAGAATCATAAATTTCGCCGCCAATAATAATATATAAATAACCTTGGAGCAGATCACCTTGATAAACAGGTGAGGCTGAAAATATTTTCTTATTACTAAGTCCACGTGGATCATCGCCAAAAACAGGTACTTGTTGTGGATTAGCAATTAACTGCTTGAGTGGTATTAATGAGACAGTCTTGCGTTTGATTTTAGCGGGGTCTGCGGAGTACGTTAAAATATTACCTTGAGCATCTAAAAAGTAAAATTCAAAAGCAGGACCGAGTAACATCAGGGTATGAAAAAGGTTTTCTAAGGCGGGTTTATCATAAACACCATCTTGTAATAGCGGGTTATCATTGGCTAAATGTTCAGCGAGATTTACGTGTAATTTTTGTTCTGCTTGGTATTTTGATTGTTGTACTAAAGAGTTACTCCAAGCGACGAGTAATGAAGCCATTATTATGAAAGCAGCGCAGAGCGTTAATGCTAAACGTTGGTAAAGTGATATTTTCATCGAGGAAGTCCTTATGCTATTTAGGGCATTAAATTATGATGACGCTGGCGGCATGACACCAGCAGAATTTAGTTTATATCCAACGCCCCAAACGGTTTGGATTATCTTTGGCTCAGCACAATCTTCCTCAAGTTTACTTCTAAGGCGATTAATATGAGAGTTAACAGTATGTTCATAGCCATTGTGATGATAACCCCAAACACCATCAAGTAATTGCGCGCGTGAAAACACCTGATCAGGGTGCTTACAGAAAAAATCTATCAGTTCAAACTCTGTCGCGGTTAAGTTAATCGCTTTATTTTTATAGGTTACTTGATGATATCTATGATCAACTTGTAATTCTCCTATTGAGGTACCTATTTTCTCGAGAATTTCGATTTTTTCTTCATCTACTTGGTTATTATCTTCAATTAAATTTTTAGCGATGACCGCATGAACCCTGCGTAATTGACTTCTTACACGGGCTTGCAATTCTCGAATACTAAAGGGTTTAGTCATATAGTCATCAGCACCCAACTCAAGACCTAATATACGATCTATTTCTGACGTTTTAGAGGTCAGCATGATAATAGATTGTAAGGGCTTTTCTTGTCTAACTTGCCGACAAATGTCTAAGCCGCTAATACCGGGCAGCATCACATCAAGCAAAATAAGTTGGTAGTCTTTTGTCAAAGCCAGTTGTAAAGCCTCATCACCTTGAGTGCAAATGTCACAATGTATATCTAGTTCGGATAAATGCACTTTAATGAGCTTAGCAATATCAATTTCGTCTTCAATAATTAGGATATTATCTTTCATATTTTAGCCAATGAGTGAGCTTAGTAATACTAAGGCCACCCATTGGCTTAGTATTACTTAGTTCGAGTAATAGTTAATTTAACTGCAGGGTTATCAAAGCGATACGCCTGAGTTAATACTGAGCTTGATAGACCATCATCTTTACTAACAACACCGGAATGATAACTGACTAGGTCAATGTCATTTCGCGTTGCATCATAACCAACCCCGCCATCAGCAGGGCCCGGAATAGTACCTATAGCTTCATTATTTTGCTCGGTACCGGCATCATAGACGTTTAATTGCCATGATTTTTCTTGGTTAAGCGTTAATGTTGATATATCTATACCAGTAAGACCCGAGAAAGCGTCATTTGTATTCACTAACATGGTCGCAACAGTTAAATAAGTTGCTGAAGGCTCAGTAGTAGTGATATCTAAAGTGACGCTAGCACCTGGTGGGATTGGACCTTTACTTGTTGTTATCGCCATATTACTTGTCAACGCAATTAAGTCAGCATTGTCGCCACCTTCGGCTAGCTTTTCTAAAGCAACAGAGGCTGATTGGCCCACTTGCCACATTTTAGTATCACCATGCAAGGTTACCGCAACAGGCGATAAAGGCTGTGCATAGGTTAAATTAGTCAAGGTTATTGAATAGTTATATTCTATAACCGGTGTTACTGGCACAACGGGTACAACAACGACTTCTTCAGCAACGTTGTCGTTATCATTACAAGCGGCTATCCCTAACGTGAGTACACTAGTAATAAGTAGTTGCAGCGTTAGTTTGTTGGTACTCTTTTTTTGCGTGATAAAAGTTAACATGTTGCCCCCTTATTGCACGGTAATAGTAAGTTTAGCAACAGGGTTTAACCAACGTTGCACGCTATTGTTAATATCACTTGTCCCTGCAGACATATCACTATCGCCTAAGCTACCACGGTGAATATGTACTTTACTGTTAGACTCCATATCAGTAACACCAGTACCATTCATACCGATTAAAGCCTCTAGTGGTGGTGGTACTGGCATACCAGCTTCCCCGGGTGCGCCACTGCCGCGAAGCTCATTATTTACTTCAGTACCTGCATCATAAGCGTTTAAAAAAACAGTATAGGTGCCTGCTTCTTCAGGAATTTTCCAGTCATTTAAGCCAACAAAACCATCATTAGAAGGTAAAATCATCGCGGCAAGTGATAAATGGGTATTGGCGCTGTCATTGGTTAAGGTGAAGCTTGCTGACATCGCGGGTGCTAATAAACCCATCGCAGGGTTTTCATTAATATTAGCATCGGCATTGGTTAACATACTTACTAAGCCTGAAATATCACCACCTTCAGCCATTGCTCGTAGTTCAATACTGGCCATTTCACTTGCCATAAAAATATTATTTTCACTGGTATGTGCCGCGGTAATAACGGGGGTAAAATGCAAACCTTGCGTTAAGTTTGTGACAGTAATAGATAATTCTTGTGCCATAGCCGTTGAACTTGCAAGAGCCAGTGCGAGTACAGTTAGTGCCGACTTAGTTGGTGATTGCTTGATTACTTTCATGATACTTTCCTTTGTAGGTAGATTTGTTTGGTTTCGTGCTGTTTTGTTTAACTAAAAGAGAGTATGAAGTGGAAGTATCGCTGAGAGATCACGTGTTTATCACTTTTTGTTGGAGAATTAATCACAGAAGTATCACCGCGCTAAAAGCTATAAGAACAATCAAAAAAAGTGGCAAGAGGAAGGTAAAATAAAGAGGGTAGAGGTTTTTTTTGAGATATTATTGAGCTTTCCTGTGAGTAATAAAACTTACAAGAAAGCTGATAATATTTTTAAGTTAGCTTATTGGGCTAATTTCACTAACTCAGGCTCAGCTTCAGAAACTAAGCTAAATAATTGAATTTGGCTGATAGCGCGATCTAAATTATGGTTTATACGGCTTACTTGGAAATAGTTATCACCATTTAAATGATCCGTTAAAAAACGCGTACCGATAATAAACGGTAATAACTTTGCGCCAACAATTAAACTATCTTTTTCAAGGGGAGTTATGTTATCGCCAAAAGCATTTTGATAGTTTTGAATCAGTGCTTCAAATATATCAAGTTTGAGAAACATTTTATCTGTGCTGGTATCGTCTTCTGCAAGGTTACTACAACAGGTTCTAACCATGTCGCCAAAGTCATGCATGAGCAGGCCCGGCATGCAGGTATCTAGATCGATGACGGCACACGGTTTATCACCAGAGGTAAATAAGAGATTATTTATCTTGGTATCGTTGTGAGTTACATGTAGTGGTAATTTTTTACTGATGTCGATCACATGATTAATAAAGCCTTGTTGATCAAAACAAAAATTAACTAAGGCTTGGCAGTCAGCTAAGCGATCTTGTAGATCATTAGCAACAGCTTCTTTAAGTTGTTGCATGCGGAAACTAATATTATGAAAATCTTCAATGATGACAGCGATGTCATTTGTAGGCAAGTCACTCAAAGCACAACTGAAGTTTGCGAAGGCAGTAGCAACGAGCGCAGCTTGCTCGGGTGATTCGACTTCTTCCAGGGTATAAGAATTACTAATAAACTCCATTAAACGCCAGTAATTAGTACCAATTTTAATACAGGTTTCACCGGCTTTAGTGAGTAGCTGTTGTGGTACTACTAGCGGGTAATTACCATTATTTTTTTGCTGTAACAAATGCTGGTTTATTTTGTGGGCATTAGTACTAAGTTCAATTGTTTTAGTGAAAATGTCATGATTAATTTGTTGTAAGACAAACTCGGCTTTAGGCGTGGTTAACTTGTAGGTATTATTGATGTGACCATTACCTAAAACATCAATTTCAGCTTTAGAAAAGTTAAAATCGTAGTTATTTAGTACCGTATCAATATCTTTGTGTAATGATGCTTTTTTATTATCCATTGCTTTTAATACTTATATTGTAGTTATACTATTGTTAGCAATGTGATTATTCTAGTAAGTACTTACCAGCTGTTTTATGCTAATACCCTAACGTATGACAAATTAACTTGTGACAAATTAACTTGTGAAAAATTATCGAAAGATATTACCTTTTTTTAGCTAATAGTGCAGTAACTTTTTCATGTATCTGTTCGCTGTCTTGGGGACAGGTTAAGCCAAACCAACTATCATCAGTGTCAAGTATTCTTACTTTTTTATTTTTTTGTTGAATTAGCTGTGTAACTACAGTTGGTAAATAGCATTCTTATTTTAGCTTGTTTTTTTGTTCATTTGCGATCGAAAGTATATTTCCACCAAAGCAGGAACCTAATCCGGTGGCTAATATTACAATAGTTGTCATTTAACTAACTATCACAAGTAGCCCTGATAAAGTGTAACAGTTGTGAACACTAGTAGTCTCAGCCTTTATACCGGTAGCTGACTTGATTATTCGCGATGATAATGGCTCATAGATTTGTCTCTCATTAGATAGCCATAATAAAATAATAGGCTTTATACTTTTATTTTCCTTTGATTAATTTATTACTTTTAAATTTTATTTTATTTGATTTTTGGAGGCTGTAAGAGGACTTATCTATGGATAGGTAAGTTAGTAATAACAATTTAAAGGTCAACTTTTTAACAAGAAATGATTAGTGAATCGGGAATGATAAGCTAAAATTAGCGCCACAAAGTTGAGTGTCATTATTTATGCTAATATTGCCTTGATGCCAATCCATCACCTTACTACAAATTGCTAAGCCTAAGCCAAAATGGCCTTGTTCTCGGGTTCTATTAGCATCTAATTTTACAAAAGCATTAAAAATAATATCGAGCTTATCTTCACTGATACCCTTACCGTCATCAGCGACGATAATTGTCATTGAGTTTTGGTTAACTTTTAGCTGGATGTTTACCTGATACTCGGCATAACCTATTGCATTGCTGATTAAGTTTACTATAGCGCGATAGCACCAATGATAATCTAGTTGATAGTTAAATGAATCATCTGAATGAATGATACTAACCTCAATATTTTTTTGTTTAGCAAGCACTTGGCAATCGGTTATTGCGGATGTTATTAATGACAGAACATTGGTAGGCTTCTTTTTTAAATTTAACGCTTGTCGTTCCATTGATGCGTAGTCGAGAAATAGTGAGGTCATCTCTTCCATTCGCGTCAATTCATTATCCATACGGGTTAAATAACTATTCTTTTTTTCAATAGATGTACTGTCAAGAGCCGCTTCTATGCCAAAACGTAAACAGGCCATTGGTGTGCGAATATCATGAGATAAACTGCGAGCTAAAATTTTATTATCAGCAACGAGCTTTTCTATTTTACTGGCCATTGTATTAAAGCTTTGCTCTAACATTTTTATATAGGATAATTTACTGCTGGCGATACGTGCATCAAGTTGTCCTGAACCAATCTTTGCTGCGGCATTATTAAGAAGATATAAACGTCTTGTTAAGGGGATTAGCCATAAAATAAAAATGCCACAAATACTTACATAGAGTATTAATGTGAGGAAAAAATTAAAATTATTATCTTCTACCGTTTCAACAGGTAGTTCAATACGTAATAGAAAATCGGGGTGATTAGCGATATTTTTTAATAAGTATTGATTAGTGCTGGAGGCAAGAATTAACCCACCTTGTTGCTTTAACTCTGCAAGCAAAGAACTAGGTAAGGCTATTTTTTTACTCGACGCTAGGCTAGTGTTTATTTTATAACGCTGCTTAAATTGCTCAACTTTATCTTTTAGCTTTGAACTCTTAAGAGTACTCAGTTCACTCGACAGGCCATCGAGTATATGTTGGTAGACTGTAGTAGCTTGTGTTTCAGTAACTTTATCTTCGGTTGAATATTCGACAAGTGTATCTAATCCCCAACCAATAAAAAATAGCGAGCCTAATACGGTAAAGATAATGCTAATAAATAAACCACGCATACTTTTTACTCAGTGTCAGGGGTTAAGTTTTCTTGCCAAGCATCACCAACAAATAGGTAACCTTTACCCCATATCGTTTTAAACTTTTGTGGTTTTTGTGGGTCATCATTGAACACTTTACGTAAGCTAGATAACATCACGTCAAAGCGCCGATCTTGGCCATCATATTCACGTTTTTTAAGGGCTTTAAAAACTGAATCTCTATCGACAACATTACCAGCGTGTAGAGCTAAGTAGGTAAGAAATGCAAATAAGCTTGTTGATAGCTCTATCTCTTTACCTTGATAAAGCACACGTTTTGCTTCTTGATTTATGGTGAGATCACCAAAAACAAGGTGACTACTTAGCTTGTTTTCTATTATATCATTATGGCTTAATTGACGATTAATCCTGGCTAATAAGGCTCTTGGACGAACAGGCTTTATTACGTAGTCATCAGCACCTGCTTCTAAACCTATCACTTCATCAAACTCATCAGCACGAGCTGTTAACATAATAATAGGGACTTTTTTACTCGGCTCATGTTGTCGAATAAGACGACATATTTCAATACCATTTAACCCTGGCAGCATAACGTCTAGCAAGACAATATCAGTGGTGTTTTTTTTAATCACCTCAAGCACAAGGTCACCGCGCGCAACATGAGTAACATTAAACCCTTGTTCGCTTAAGTACTCACATACCCAATTAGCTAGGCTAATATCATCTTCAACTAATAAAATATTATGCATATTCTTCATTCCTACAATGTCATTGGGTACAACATAGTTACAATTAAAATAATCGCCACCGGCGTTTACGCGTGGTGTTTGTATGCTGCCAACTTACTTCGACTTTAGTTTCGGCTATTATTTTATTATCACTCATAGTACGCAATTGATATTTAATGCTTTTATTAGATTCAAATTCGACTTTAATTTGCATCTTATTATTGTTTTGCCAACAGCCTAGTTGCTTTTTATTACCTTGTTGGTATAAACAGAAACTTTGTTTTGAAGGTAATTGCCATTCTAGCGCTACTGTCGCAAAACAATCTCGTCCCTGTCTTAAGGTCACACATTGTTCGGGGAGGGCGGTAAACGCTAGTTTAGTCTTTTTAATTACTTTTATCTCAGTCGAGTAAACATGAATAGACATTAATAAGCTAACGGATATTAATGGTAAAATAATGGCAATCCCTTTGCCATTATTAAAATACATAGAGCACCCCAAGCATAACTTGGGTTTCTTTATTGGTATCAACCAAGGGACTTTCTTTTACGTTATTTGAAAAAACACTATGCGTAATACCAGCATGAAAAGACCAACTTGCAGATAAAGGGTATTGTGCATAAACTTCAGCTTGGCTTCTAAAGCCACCTTTTGCAGTATATTCAGGGCGTTTATCTGCTACTTCATTACTACCAACACCAATATAATAATTAATAATGTTTTGATCAAAATAGGTTAAACCTGCGCCTAAATAGATATCCCAATTTTTGTAGGGTAATAAATAGCTGTAGAAACTATCAATTATTAAGCCACCAACAAGGTTTCCGTTAACATCATCGCCAGCGCTGCCATAAGCTAAATCGATAAGAAACAAAGAATTTTGAAGATACTTCGAGTAACGAATAGCTACCCCACCTGTTCCTTGGCGCTCCTTTAACCCCGTAAGTAGTTCATTATCACCACCAGATTCAATAAGTAATTCAAAATCATAACCAGGCATGTAGGCCTTAGCTATCAAATCAACTTGCCAGTCATTTTCAACAATTAACTGGTAACCAAATTCAGTGCCACCGAGTAAAACACTAGAACGTCTTTGATTAGTTTGTAAAAAAAAACCCTTGTAAGAGATGTCAATTAGTACACCAGGCATAAAGTAATGTGATAATTTTTCTTGCTCAATACCCGCTATGATTTTGGGAGCATAAACGAAAGAAAAGTCGAGCGAGAATTGCCATTCAAAATCATCTTTAACTAAAGGGCTCTTGTCATTAGGACCTTCGCTCTCGCTGGTATCTTGCCCATAAGTTAAGGAACTAAATATCAATAAACTCATGGCAAGTAGCCAAGAACAGCCATTACTGTGTATTCGTCTGATATTATTTTTTTTAAAGGGCATAGCAAAACAAAGAATATTTACAAAACGTAAGCATATGTTATCACGCTGTAAATAAGACTTGTGCCTAACTAGTCATTTATATTGTTTAAAAAGTGTAAGTAAGCTTAAACACTTCCCATACTAATTTAGTACTTTACTAAAAAGACATCTTTAAACCGACGTAGGGGAATACACCGATATCTTCTTCGCCCGAAATATTATATTGCGTTAATGTGTCGTCATCACCGGGCTCATAGTAATAACCTGAGACATTCTTTTGTGCCATCGCGTTGATAATGGCCCATGTCCATTTTGCGTCGTAACCCCAATAGGTCGTTTTGTAATTAGCTTCTAGATCTAAACGATGATAAACAGGTAAGGTTTTTGCGTTAAGCTCGCCATAATCAGCTAAGAAATTATCTTCATAGTCAGGGTTTTCACGTAAGCCAACTATAGGGGTGTACTTTGCGCCACTTCGAAGGGTAAAACGTAAACCAAAATCCCAGCGCTCGTTTAACTCATAATTAACTACAACGTTGGCAACTAAAGGCGTGTCTAGGTAGTAGTCAGTACTGATATTAGTTAAATCATCAGTACGCTGACTCTGTGACCAACTTAGTGATACCCAGCCAAACCAACCATCATTACGTTCGTGCCTAACTAACCATTCAACACCTTGCGCATCACCCGAAGTACCATTGGTATAGTGTAGCTCAAAGTCCTCTTCGGCTGAGTTTTCATCAATAGAGCGAGGCAACTCAGTTAGTTGTTTATGGTAGATATCAAGAGAGGTAAACCAAATATCGTTTAAACTATAATCTACACCCAATGAGTAGTGTGTTGCTTGTGGCGATTTTATATTTGGATTACCTAATTTATTTAGTGCAGTATCAACATCAGGAAAGCGGCTATAAGTACCAGCTTTTGCTTTAATAGTTAAGTCCTCGGCAACAAACCAATCAAGAGCAAGCCTTGGGTGAATAAAGTTCTGTTCGGTATAATCATTGCGTTCAGCTCGAAGACCAGCGGTTAACTGCCAGCTATCACTTAATTGCCAAATATCATGAACATATATAGCTATATCTTCATCGGTTAGATTGGCAAAATCTTGAATGCGCTCTCCTTTTTTATCATTACAATCGGCATCATTTTCAGTACAGTAATAAGGAATAATATCAAAACTGTAATCTATATCGGCTTTACTGTAATCGAGTCCAAATGCTAACTTATGCCCTTCAAGCCAGGTGATTTGAGATGAAAAACGTAGGTTATATATTTCTTCATCAACTTTGATGAATTGACCTTGTCCAAACATTTGATCTCTTGTGTTGACGGTATGGCCAGCGACCAACTGCATGATTTTTTCTTCATTACCATAATATTGCCAAGAAAGACTTTGACTATCAAACTTGGTTGTTATTTTCAAGTCACCAACACTATCTGGATCAATTTTACCTGCTTCTGATTCTTCAGATATATTAATACCGCCAGTATCACTTGCTCCAGAGGCACTAAAGGTAAGCTTGTGAGCGTCACCAATGAGCCATTGGTATTTACCTTGATAATCCTCACTTATGGGCGCTTTAAATATTGTATAACCATTTTCTTCTGTACCTTCAGGTAAAAATAGATGGATTTGACTGCGACGATAAGATAGATAAAATGCTTGGTCTGCAAAGGTTTCACCTTCTACCATAAAGCCACTTTTAAGCATACTTAAGTCAATGGTAGTAGCAATATCTTGTTGGCGAGGATCACGTAGCTGCACATCAAACACGCCACCAGTAGCATTACCGTATTCACTACCAAAAGCGGCTGGATGTAGGGTGAAATCTTGGATAAGGTTTTCATTAAAAATACTGTCGCCAAACAAGTGAAAGATATAACCCACAGCCATATCATCAATATAAAATGCGTTATCATCAGGGGAAGAACCACGCACTGCTGGTGAACCTGTATCACTGCCAGCATAAACAATACCTGGTAAGCTATATACGGCACTTAAGGGGTCATTACCGATACCGGCAACACTCATTAATATTTCAGTTTGCTCTGTCATCTCGCTATTCGCTTGATTACGTTTTGAAGTAACTTCTATCACCTCGATGCCTTGCTGGCTTACTTTTTTCTTTGTCGCTTCAGTATTAATTTTTTCTAATTCCTCTTCTGCTAGTGCTGTTACAGGTATTGTAACCATTAGCATTAAAAGTGAACTTACCATGTAAATTACTGATAATTTTTTCATTTCTGGCGATCCCTTTCTGTTCTCTATGGGTAATATTTATTTGTATGGACTCATTTTGTCGAATACGTGTTTATAAATCAGTAACCTAAGCGTGTAAAAACTGTCAGCTAGCTGTCAGAAAGTGTAAGTTATCGCTATTGTATTGCTCACCTCATGATGCGGTATTCATAGAATTGACTTATGAATACTTTCATTATTATTAGATAATATAATGTGCACAACCGTACAGCCAGGTAGCTTTTTATGACGACTATCGAAGGAAGTAACATTATTCAAAAAGGTAAGTTAAGTAAAGTATATTTTAATTGGTAAGACCGGTTATTACTTGATTCTCTAATATCTACAGACAAGGGATTAGTGCGTGCCATTACTTATTAATATTGCCAAGAAAAACTTATACCACGTATTTATGAGCTAAAAGAAGGCGATACTATTTTAAATATAGGCGAAATATATATGGTTCCAAAAGGCATTGAACATTGTCCAAAAGTCCTAAAAAGTACACACTTTTGTATAGTTGAGCCCGCAAGAATAGCTCATCCTGGCGAAAATATTAGCGAGGTGATTTCGTCTGATCAAACGTCGATTTAAAACTTACTTATTACAGTAATACAGGTATAAAAAATCCGACATATAGCCGGATTTTATTTTCAGGAGGAATAGTCACTCACACGAGCAGTGTGTCTAGGAGTGAGCAATGGCTGTGTTAGCTAGGCTTATTCAACAGTTACTCAACTATATCCATTTCTTCAATTAAGTTAGTGGCACCATCTACGTGCTCCATAACCCAAAGCATGTAACGCACATCAACGTGAATGGAACGATTCAATTTAGTATCATAATCCCAATCACCAATAATGCTTTCATAAACACCGTCAAATACTAAACCAACAAATTCAGCTTTGTCGTTTAGTGTCGGTGAACCTGAGTTACCACCGGTAATATCAAGGGTACCTAAGTAGTTAACAGGTACTGAGCCAAGTGCTTTTTTCGCGTACTCGCCGTATTGTTTTTTATTGATTAAGTCTAATTGCTTTTGCGGTGCATCAAACGGTGCAACACCAGTATCTTTAGCAACAATACCTTCAAGGGTAGTATAAGGCGTAGCCGTTAAACCGTCTTGAGGAGAATAACCTTTTACATTACCGTAAGTAATACGCAAAGTGCTGTTAGCATCGGCATAAACAGGTAAGTTATTATCGTTGAAGTAAGCAATAAGGGCTTCCATATACTTAGGACGGAAAGCTTGGATATTACCCGCTAGCTCTTTTGATTTATCTTCAATAACTTTACGCTCTTTAAAGCTAGCAACCGCTAATTGAATAAACGGGTCTTTACTTTTGTTAAAATCACTTACCGATTTAGTCATCAAGGCTAAACGCTGTTCTTGTGAATTTAGCTTGGTTTTTTTGTACATTTTCTTTAACTGTTTACGTAGCTTTTTCTCATTGAAGTTTTCAGCGGTAGTCTTAGTTAAAGCAAAGAATTTATCAAATGACTTAATACGCTCTGCTTTAGGCAAAGCAACGTAATGCGTTAACATAGTAAAAAGAATCTCTTTATCAATTTTCTCATCATAACGACGATCAACAGACTTCATACTTTGTTCAAAACGAGCTATATCACGTTCTTGATAACCACGTTCACGTTCAATATTTGGCTTAGTATTTTCCACTGCTAAACGGTGCAGTGATTTTGCAGTAGATAACATTTTGCTATAACGCATGTAACCTAAAATCAAATCACGGGCTTGTTGCTTATCATCTTGTTTAACTAAGTTGTCTAAACCAGATACTGCTTCGCCGTATTGGGCTTTACGCTTTGAACTACTGTTTAACCATAGTGTTAAGTTTGTTTCAAGTGCTTGCTTACGTTGTAAAAAAGTACCTTTGTTGTAACTGTGGATCATTGAACCATAGTTTTTAGCATAGTTAGCAAGACCAGCTAACGTGCTTTCGTACTTAATACGCGCTGCACTACCTACTTCTGAATGGGTATGAATTAAATCAATAATCTCTTCACGGTAAGCTTTAGCATGTGGGTAAGTCCAAGAGAAAGTATTTTCAACTTCATAAGCGGTGCGGTAGCGGTTAGTTCTACCTGGGTAGCCAAGAACCATGATGTAATCACCATCATCAACACTACTTTTGTTTACTTTTAAGTGATGTTTAGGTTTGTATGGCACATTGTCTTTATTAAAATCAGCAGGTTGACCATCTTTACCAACGTAGGCACGGTAGAAACCGTAATCGCCAGTATGACGTGGCCACATCCAGTTATCGATATCGCCGCCATATTTACCAATACTACTGGCTGGTGCATGTACTAAACGTACATCACGAATGGTAAGTTGTTTGAATAAGTAATATTCTAAACCACCATGAAAGTTAACCACACTACAGCGGTATCTATCATCATTTTCACATTCAGCGACTAATTTTTTTGAATTAGTATCAACGGCTTTATAACGTTCACTACCTGACATTTTGCTCGAAACGCCCGATTTTACCAGTTTAGTTACTTCGGTAATTTCTTCTGTTACATAAATTCGACTACCTGGTGTTGCGGGTAATTCTTCAGCGAAATTCTTAGCTAAAAAACCATTTTTTAGTAAGTTATTTTCTGCTGTTGAATTGTATTGTACTGAACCGTAAACACAGTGATGGTTACTTGCTACTAAACCTTGGTCAGATACAAATGAAGCAGTACAGCCACCAAGACTAACAATAGCACCCATAGGGAAACCAGTGAGGTCGGTTAAATCACTTGGGTTTAATTTTAAACCCGCTTTGGTTAATTCTTTAGCGATTGTTGGTAATTGGTTTGGTTGCCACATTCCTTCATCGGCCATTACTGCCGTACTGCTTAGCGCTAGTACTGGCAATATTACTTTTAAAGTAAGTAATTTTTTTAGCTTTTTCATAATATCCCTAACAATAATATTTTAGTTGTTTTTATAAGAGCTCGCCTCTGGCGAATTTACTCTTTAGAACAAGCGGATTAATCAATTAATCTGTTTGTTCTTATTAACACCGATAGATTTTGCGCTAGTAGCGCGACCGAGTCAAAAAAACAGGTAAATAAATATTGTTATTTATGTAAAGGATGCTTTTAAACTCTAAATTTAGCCAACAGGATTGTTACTTACTTTAAAAACTTGTAACAAAGTATGGACATAATGAGAACCGTAGGTATAATGCGAATTATTATCATTTGCAATTCAGTTTTTTAGGAGTTAAGAAAAGTATGAAATTTAGTTCTTTTTCAAAAATATCAGCAGCAATGATTATTGCATTCAGTTTAACAGCTTGTGTAGACGACGGCGATAATGGCGTTTCTGGTGCGGTAGGTGCGGCAGGTGCAGACGGCGTTGCCGGTAATAGTGGTGTAAGTAGCTTCGTTACCCGTGATGACGTTATTAAAACTAATGCAAATATTGCTTATGCTGCTTATTCAGATTCATTAATTAGTGCGACGGAACTGAAAGTAGCACTTGAAACATTTGTTGCTGATCCAACTGACACTAACTTTGCTTTAGCAAAAAAATCTTGGTTAGATTCACGTGAACCATACGGACAAACTGAAGTTTACCGTTTCCGTCAAGGTCCCATTGATGAACTAAAAGCTGATGGTACTTTAGGTCAAGATGATGCTGGTGAAGGGCCTGAAGGTTTAATTAATGCTTGGCCACTAGGTGAAGCTATTATTGATTACGTAGAACCAGTTGATGGTTTATCTGGTCCAGAAAGTCCTGCAAATGCAATAACAGATAACATCATTGCTAATATTACAGCATATCCAACGATTAATGCTGACACCCTAGAAGGCCTTTTTGAATATGGTGAAGATGGTCGTAACGTAACGACTGGTTACCATGCTATTGAGTTTTTATTATGGGGTCAGGATTTAAATAAAGACTTATCTGGTACAGGTACGCGTGACAATACGGCTGGCCAACGTCCAGTTACAGATTATTCAATAGAAGTTGGTGCTTGTACTTCAGGATCTAATGCGACAACAGATGATATTTGTACACGTCGTGGCCAATATTTGGTTACTACAGCACAATTGTTGATTGATCAATTAAAGCGTGTAACTGAGCAATGGGAACCTGTTTCGGGGTCGCATTACACAAACTTTGTTGCGGGTGGCGATGTCTCTTTAGCAAAAATTCTTGAAGGTATGGGTCGTTTAAGCTTTGGTGAATTGGCCGGTGAGCGTATTAACATAGCCTTGATTGAAAACTCTCAAGAAGATGAACATTCTTGTTTTAGTGATAATACACACAGAGATATTTTCTTAAATGCCAAAGGTGTGCAAAACAGCTTCAACGCTAAATATGTTCGTATTGACGGTGAAGTTATTGAAGGTGCATCAATTTATGACCTGTTGGTGGTTGAAGAGCAGCATGAATTGGCTAATAAACTTCGCGGCGCATTAGAAGCAACTATGTCTGCAGCAGCAGTAATTGATACTAAAGCTAAAACAGGTATGCCATTTGATATTTTGATTCAAGATGGTATTGACCAGCCAAACATCAAAGCAGTGATTGATGCATTAGTTGCACAAACTGATGATATTGAAGCTGTAATTGATGCACTTGGTGTTACTACAAATGACCTGAGAGATGATACAGATCAAGAGATCTAAAACTTTATTGTTTTAGTAAACATTCTTGTTTGTATGTAATGGACTCCTATGGGGTCCATTTTACGTTTGTTTTTTACTGTCCTGTTAAGATAAACGTAAATGAGAATCTGCCATTTTATTTAATAAAAATAAGTAGGGAATAATGTATAAGAGCGCATTGATTTTTATCTTGGCTGCCAGCTTAGTTGCTTGTGGTGGTAGTAGTGAAAAAATAGTAGAGGTAGATCCTCCTGAAATTATTTCTCCGGATATCCCTGTTCAACCAGCGGTTGATCATAGTGGTTTAGTGCCATTGATGGCTGATGTTATTGAGAAAAATGAGTATCTATCAGGTGGCGAAACAACAGTTTTTGTAAGTAATAAAAATGCTTTTGGCAGAAAACCAGCAGCTATTGCTGAAGACTTTCAATTAGATGGCCACTTTACTTCGGGTGATCATTTATTCCGTACACCAGATAATAATATTGGCCCCATTTTAAGTACTGGTAGCTGCCAAGGTTGTCATTTAAACGATGGTCGTGGCGTTGTACCCGCTGACCCAACGATACCAATGAGCAGTATGTTAGTTAAATTGGCTGATTCTACCGGTAAAGCAGACCCTATTTATGGCGATCAAATACAGCCTTTTTCAGTTGATGGTTTTATTGATGGTAACACCTTAGCTGCGGGGTTATCTAAACACGATGGTTCGGTAAGTGGTACCGAATTATATGGTGAAGCATTTCCCTTTATTGTGTTCGAACCCATTACGGGTCAGTACCCAGATGGTACAGCGTATGAATTACGTAACCCAGTTTATAAAATAAAAGACTTAAGTTATGGTGCTTTTGTCGATGATATACATTTCTCAGCACGTATTGCTCCGCAAGCATTTGGTGTCGGCTTATTAGGTGCTATTCCACAAGAGAATTTACTGAAGCTGGTGGATGAAAACGACAGTGATAATGATGGTATTTCTGGCCGTGCTTCTATGGTAATAAATGCTTTAGATAAAACGGGTACTGAAAGCAAAGTTATTGGTCGATTTACTTATAAAGCGCAAAATCCTAATGTTTTACAACAAGTTGCTGAAGCTTATGGTGGTGATATGGGGGTATCTACTACTATATCTAGTAGTGAGCCTTGTACGGATAAACAATTAGCGTGTTTATTAGCGGCTGAGCAAGAAGCAAAAGTAGGTACTGACGTTGATTTAAGCGATCTTTCATTAGCGTTTGTTGAGTTTTATAATCGTGTTTTAGCGGTGCCTGCACGTAGAGGTTTTGATCGTGATAATGAGACTTGGACAGATGAAGTGACTGCAGGACGAACGTTGTTTTTTGAAGCCAATTGTACAGGTTGTCATACGGCACGTCATGTTACCGCTGAAGCTAAAGGTAGTGTTTTAGGTGAGATAACCTTGGGAGGACTTGTTATGCCAGAAAGTGGCGAAACAGTTGAAGCAATTGCGGTATTATCTAATCAAACAATCTATCCTTACACCGATTTACTATTACATGATATGGGCGGTTCTTGTGCCGTTACCCGTGAAACATCTGCTGGTTTGTCTTGCTCTTCGGGCGCAGAGTGTATGTATGTGCAACGTTGTGATGGCTTAGCCGATGGTGTTATTCAAGGTGATGCCAGTGGTACTGAATGGAAAACACCGGCGTTATGGGGGGTTGGGTTAGTACAAACCGTGAATAAAGACTCAACGTTCTTGCACGATGGTCGTGCTCGCACTATCGAAGAAGCTGTTTTATGGCATGACGGTGAAGCAAAAGCCTCCAAAGAAATTTTTATGAATTACAGTAAAGCTGAACGCGAACAGTTACTTACTTTTATTGAATCGTTATAATGAAACACTTTAGTTTACATAACGTTAAGTCAATTTATAGTACTAGGCTGCTTGCTTTTACCATACTTGTCGTTTTATCTGCATGTGATCGCGGCCCAAATCAATCTAAAAACGTTAGTTCTCAAAGTATAGTATCAGTTGTGCCTACTTTTGATCTAAGTGAGCATAAAACGGCGGGAGGAATTACCCATAAAAGACTTTACGCTAGTTACCTGTACCCAGGAGAAAAATTAAATAACAAGCAAAAGCTTAATTTTTGGAGTGGTTTTTCTTTTTTTCGTGACCCTTGGGTGGCGGCGCCGAGTGCTACTGGTAATCGAGATGGCTTAGGTCCTTTATTTAACACACGGTCTTGTATTGCCTGCCATACCGCAGGTTCGCGCGCCAAAATTGATGAAGCAGGGCACATTTTACCGTTATCACTGGTGGTACGTTTAGGCAGCAAAGACTCTAGTATTAAAGATGTGGACCCTATCTATGGCGGCCAAATACAACCCCGCGCTATCAGTTACCGTTTAACGGATACGGAAATTATAGAAAAATACCCCTATACCGATAATGTCGGTGAAGCTTGGTTAGATAAAAGTTATAGCAAAATAGAAGGTACTTTTGCTGATGGCGAGCCTTATGAATTGCTCAAACCAAATTATCAATTAAGCAAGTTAGCCTATGGTGAACTTGCTCCGCATATAGGTATATCGGTTAGACTTGCACCCAATATTTTTGGCATGGGCTTACTTAATGCTATCAAAACGGATGATCTACTTGAGCAAGAAGATAGCAACGATAGCGATGGCAATGGAATTTCAGCAAAATATAACCGTGTTCCTAACGTGATCACTAATGTTATTGAAGTAGGGCGTTTTGGTTTTAAAGCCAAGCATCCTAATTTACATCAGCAAGTCGCTGCAGCCTTTCGCGATGATATTGGTATCACAAATAGTAGTTTTGTTAATGAAAGTTGTACGGCTAGACAAGTTGCCTGTAATTATGCCGCGGAATACGGTGGCCATAGCTTGGCGGATTTAGAAATACCTAATAATCGTCTTGATCTTGTTGTTACCTTTAATGAATTACTTGGTGTACCTCCCGCTAGAAAATTGCAAAGTAAAACAGTGCAGGCTGGTAGAACACTATTTTATCAACTGAATTGTCAGCAGTGTCATACCCCCAGTTATGTCACCGATGAAGCATATCCAGTGAAAGCATTAGCAAAACAAACTATTTGGCCATACACAGATTTAGCTTTACACGATATGGGTGAGGGGTTAGCCGATGGCGTATACGAATTTAATGCTAATGGCCATGAGTGGCGCACTGCTCCACTGTGGGGTATAGGCTTACAGCAATATACAACAGGTCAACAGCGTTTTTTACATGATGGTAGAGCACGCACAATTAGCGAGGCTATTTTATGGCATGGTGGTGAAGCAGAGCCAGTCAAAAAAGCCTATGTCGCATTAACCAAACAGCAACGTGAAGCCTTAATTAAGTTTGTCAAGGCTATCTAACGTGAAACTTAACGCACTTAATTTAGTGCAACTTAATGGAAGTTAAACAGACAATGATAAAAACTAATATTAATCTCCTAACGGATAACAAAATGCGCTTATTACCAAGATTACTTTTACCTGTAATATTATCAGTAACACTAGCGGCTTGTGGTGGCGGTTCTGATACAGCAGAAGTCATTCCTGATCCTATTGATCCAACGACACCTGTTCCAACTGCACCAACGAACACTATTGAAAATGAGTTTGGCTTGTGGCTAACCGATTTAGCTAATAATCATGTACTACCAAGTTATCAAAATTTACAAGAGAGCGCCTTAATACTCTCAAGCAAATCGACCGACTTTTGTGTAAAACAAACAAATAGCAATGATGAGTTGGTCGCACTACAGCAATCATGGCGACAAGTTATGTCTAGCTGGCAAACTATTCAGTGGTTAAAAGTGGGCCCCATTGTTAAGAGTAATCGTATATTTAGACTGCACTATTGGCCTGACAGTAAAGACAGTGTCGGTAGAGGTGTTACTAATTTACTGGCCACGAGTGAAGTTGTTAATGAGACATTTATTGCCACACAAAGTGTTGGTAGCCAAGGTTTGCCAGCACTAGAGCAACTATTATTTACAGAGGCTAGTCAAAACAGCCTGCTTAACGCGAGTGATAAAGACAAACGTTGTGAAGTGCTCATTGCGATAAGTGCCAACGTTGCCACTGTTACTACAGAAGTAAATAATGAATGGCAAATAGCAGGTGGTAATTACTATGCACAGCTTACTGGAGGTACAGGTGATTTTAGCAGTAAAAAAGATGCCGTTGAAGAGCTAGTCACTAATTGGCTTGAGCAAATTGAGCGAGTTAAAGATGAAAAAATGCTAGTGCCACTATCGGTTAGTAGTCCAGGTATTCCAAGTATTGCTGAGCATGCTTTGAGTGAGGCGACGGTAGTCAGTATTCAAAAAAACATTAACACTTTTAGCGTGATTTATAGTGCGGGTAGCGGTCATGGTTTTGACAATATTTTAATTGACCATTTAGGTCAACAGAATATTGCTACCGAAATGCTGTCGTCAATTGATGGCGCTATTACTAGTGCTGATGCGTTAGCGGGTAGCTATGAAACCTTGCTGAAAACAGCTGATGGGCGCGCACAAATTACCGCGACCATTGATTCATTACGCGCGATTAGAGACGTACTTACTGTCGATTTTGTTCAAGCAACCGATATTAACATCGGCTTTAATTCAAATGATGGCGATTAGAGATTAACTATATGAAAAATTTTGTAGTAGAAAAATCACCTGTA
>CAJWZC010000033.1 GCA_913049915.1 uncultured Colwellia sp. | reverse complement strand
AACTCTAAGGCTTCGCTGCTGCTTTCACCCATTTTATGCAACGGGCTTTGGCAGCAATCACAAACTTTGTCGCTTTCGTCAATATAAACAAAGACCTCTTTACGCGGCAGCCCTTGAGGTAAAGGCTTACGTTTTGGCTTGATTTTCGTTGTCGTGTCAAAGTTTGTTTCGGCTAGAAGTTTTTTATCGTGTTCATCAAGCACTAATTCTACTTCATTGAATACTTCATCAGCACCAGGCATCCTTTCAGATTTTTTCCCGTATTCATTGGCAAGCTTGAGATTGTAACGCTCAAGTAATAGTTGATAAGCGGCGTCTTTTTCTGCTAATTCGTTTTCCATACGCTGCTGCAACTCAAGCAGCATTTGCTTAAGTTGTTCAGGGTCATTGGGAAGTGAATTAGCATTAAATTTCATCTGCTGATTTTAACAAGATATTCAACCCAATACTGCTTTGGGCTGCAATGACTACAAGGTCTCGTGTCAATGATCGTTGACTGTGAGGAAAGGCTAAATACCGATCAACTAGATCATTGACTGATAATGTAATTCTTAATGTCCAAGTACATCATATCCTGAGAGTAGCCAGTCGAGTTGCTCAGTGCTTACCGCAAATTCATTGCCATTAACTTTGCTCGGCCATTTGAATTTTTGTTTTTCCAAACGTTTTTGCCAGAGTGAAAAGCCTGTTTTATCCCAGTACAATATTTTCAGTTTGTCTTTGGATTTATTGCAAAAAACGAATAAAGCGCCCGTATAGGCATCACGATTTAGTTCATCTTCAACCAGTGCGGCAAGCCCATTTATTGCTTTGTGAAAGTCGACAAAATCTCGATATAAGAATATCTCTGATGGCTCAACAAACATTTTCATTAAATAAGCTCACGTAATAATAGGCTTAGGTAAGTCACAGAGGTTGATGCCGGTAAACTGACATTTGCCTTACCCACGGAGACTGTTATGAAGGTTTGCTCTGCAATGACTTCCACCTGTTGTGTTATTTTGGCGCGAACAAAGTTACCTGACGACAAGCTTAATTTTTTTCGAACGGTATGAAAGCTAGAAATTGTTAATTGCTGTTGTTGGCAATAATCAATGATGGTTAAGCCACTGGTTTGTTGATCTTCAATGATGGTTTGCCATTGTTCTTGGCTACGCGTAATTCCCATGCTTATCTCCTAAATTAAGTGAGGAGATAATATATCTGAGACCAAACGCTAAAGGCAGGTGCCGTTAGCTATACGCTTACCATGCGCGTCGTAAATTAATTGATGCTAAAACAGGTCAAGGAAAAAATAAAACCGGCAAAGCTGATGGTACTTTAAATCTAATAGGTAAACTCTACGGCATTGAAGCAAGTTTGAAAGGAAAAACGGTTGAAGAAAAATATCTAGTACGGCAAGAAAAATCGAAAGTCATCATCGATAAACTTCATGGTTGGGTTATCGACAATAAAGATAAAGTACCACCAAAAACCAAACTTGGGGAAGCGATGACTTATTGGTGTAATAAAGAGTATAAGCTCATCACCTACTTGAAAGAAGTCGTATATACATTAATAATAATCGTGCTGAGCGAGCAGTAAAGCCGTTTGTGATTGGCAGAAAAAACTGGCTATTCTCCAATACCGAACGGGGTGCAACGTCTAGCGCCATACTCTGTAGCATAATTGAAACAGCAAAAACCAACGGCTTGCTGGTAGACAACTATTTACACGTTTGTCTAGATGAACTTGCTAAGAAGTCTGAAACCCTTACTCATCGGTTGCCGTGGAACTTCAAGCAAGGCTAGATGCACTTCCCCAGACGCTTACCTTACATTAGTGTTAAAACACGATATTACAAATATACTAATAACATTAATTCTATGAGCTAATACGTTTTTATATACATATGTTGTCATTATTTTAGACGAAATAAATACAGATAGCCATTACAATAGGAGTTAATACAATATTATATAAAATCAACTTTTATATACATTATCATCATAATATAATTTATATACTATTCAAATAATTAGGTATTTTTTGCATCACAAGTAACTAAAGTTATCCTAAAAATTCAAAAGAAATTTAAGAATGTTTTTAAAAAATATTAAATAGAAATATTCGATACAATCCTATGAAATATAAACCTTAGTAAAGTTAATATAGGCTCGAAGATAAAACACACTTTATCAATAGAATACGAAGTGAACCCTCTTACTATGGTAAGGAAAAAGACCAATGGCTGTAAATAAAACAGAAAAAGTTTAAATATACATATTTTTTGGCGTGGTATATCCATCTACTGGTCCAATAAAAGCGCTAATATCTCGTGTTATCAATATGATATAATAGAACAACATTTATCATTAGTCTTTCAAAAAAATGAAGGTCGTCATTCAGTAATAATTTTCGATGGTATAGCTAGGCATCAACTATACTTAGCTAATAAATTTTAAAATGTAACGAACATGAAGCTGCGACCCTATTTCTCAAAGTTAACCCTGGAGAAAAAGTTTGCCCTTGATTACGACAACATCAGGTGTTTAATCGATACTTTCAAATATATAATAATATTATTAGTAACTACACAGAGACATTGGGTACTTTTGTGACTGAAGTTAGACGCATTATAAAAACTTGCTCAAGAGACTAAATTAGATACGGATAACTTAAGATTGAATGGTATTAATTAAATATAATATTAAAGCTATTTTTACGTACAAGACATAAAAAAGCCAGTCATAAGACTGGCTTTTTACTATGAACTAATATTCTAGAATTTAACGCCTAAAGAAATATAAGCATGACGTCCTGTTGTATTATAAGAACGAGGATCAGTATTATCATTAAAGCCACTTGCCATAAATGGTGGTGCCTTATCAAATAAGTTATCAATACCTACAGTTGCAGTAAGATTATCCATGTAGTAAGTAAATCTAGCATCATGAATGATACTGCTGCCTACATCTCGGAATACATTCCAACCAGCATCTACAGCTTCAGTACGGAAATCTGGACTGATCTCTTCAAGAGACCAATCTCCTGACTCAGCAAGACCAAGTGACTCTTCAACACTTGCCATATAACGAATTGCATAGGCTACAGACCAGTCATCCATAGCATAGCTAAGGTTTAAGTTAGACTTTATATCTGGGAAGTTACCATCACCTGATGACGCATCCCAATATCTACCAGCATGTTCAACGATTGAATCATCGGCTTGAATTTTATCATATGTTGCATAATAAGTTGTATCAAGATTAACTCTCAAGGTACCTGAAGCAATCTCAGTGCTATAGTTTATATTAAAATCAAGACCTGATGAATTTACTCCACCAACATTAGTCGTTCTATCATCAATATCTTTGGAGTTACCGTATAAAGTACCATCTGAAGAACCATATCGAGTAATTTTATCACAGTAAGTACCTTCTGAAGCACACTTAGTTAGAATAAGCTGTTCACCGATAGTTGAGATAGCGTTAGTTAATTCTATATCCCAGTAATCTACAGTTAAAGATAGACCATCAATGAAGTTTGGACTATAAACAACACCTACAGTAAGAATATCGGCTTCTTCTGGCTGAATTTCAGTACTACCACCACGTGTTGAAGATAATTGGTCACCAATTGGTTCAAAACCAGCAGCAGGCACACCATCAGCTACACAAAAGGTTGTTGGATTATTTGCACATGGATCTTCAACTGTAGGACTATTATCTGAGGACCCTGCAAATAAAGCACCAGTTGATGGTGCTCTAAAAGCAGTTGAAACAGTACTACGGAGCATTAAACCATCTAGAGGCATCCAACGTAGGCCTAATTTCCCATTAGTTGTATCACCAAAGCTATCGTAGTCAGAGTAACGAACAGCTACATCTACTTCTAAGATCTTAGCAAAGGCCATATCACTTAAAATTGGAAAGTTAGCTTCTAAATATGCTTCATCAACAGTATAACCACCTTCTGTAGGTAAGCGCGAAGAGCCAGAAGTAATACCTAAAGCAATAAGAGCATCAGGGAAATCAGCACCATTTTCTTCTCTATGTTCAACACCAAATGCAACACCAACTGAACCAGCAGGTAATTCAAATGCATCACCAAAAACGCTTAATGAGATGATTTGTTGTTCGTTTGAACCTAAATCATGAGCATCAAAAGTAATATAATCCATCATTTCTTGAGAAATAGCAGTATCAGTACCTGGCGTACCAAATACATTCAACGATGTACAACCCGCAATAGGATCGTCTTCAGTACCACAGACGACACCACCATCATCATTCATAAACGAAGGACCTACAGCTGTAGCTACTTTTTCAAAATTAACACCACCAGCGCCATTAGTGGCAGCATCGTTTGCACCATAGATGTAAGAAACTTCATACGCCCAATTATCTGTCAATTGACCTTCAAAGCCAATAACTGCCCGTACAGTATCTATACGAAAGCTCGTATCTCGACCTCCAGTTTCTACCATACGACGACGCCAATCAGCTATATCTACTGATGCACCATTTCTATCTTTAGGTCCAAACTGTTCGTTATAGTAGTTATCAGCCGAGTAAGGCGCTGAATAACCAAAAAAGGCTAAGGGTGCTAATGGTAAAGGAGCAAGTTTAGTGTCGGACTGACGACGACTAAAGCTTAATTCTGTGAAGAAATTAACATTATCATTAAATTCATATCTACCTGAAGCGAACATACCGTAACGCTCTTGAGGCGTTAAGTGGTAATTAGCAGGAGCATAGTTATAAGTATCTTTATCCCAATCCCAACAATCGTAACCAGTAGGGTTACTAAAGTCACTTGGATCTGATTGACCAGGACCACTTCCTGCGCCGTGGGTAAACGAGCCACAATCTTCTCCACCAACGCTACCGTCAATACCGTTATAACGACCCCATGGAGGAGCAGAAGAACCACCTTTAGATACTTCACCATCGAAATCCATATCTAACTCGTATGCTGACCAATCTCTATCGCCTGACCATTGAGCACCTTGTTGAGTATAATATGCACTTACAACTGCGTTACCTTTGTCACTTGCAAAACCGACGGTAAAATCAAGAGACTTAGTCTCACCATCACCTTCTTGAGTAGAAACATCATACATCATGTTAGATTCGAAACCTTCGAAGTCATCACGAGTTATTATATTAACTACACCGGCGATAGCATCTGAGCCATAAATAGCTGACGCACCATCTTTTAATACTTCTATACGTTTAACAATTGCTGTAGGGATAGTACTTAAATCAACAGAACTGTTTGCTCCTGTACCTGATGCAACCATACGACGACCATTTAATAGAACTAAAGTACGGTCAGATCCCAAGCCACGCAATGACACACGTACAGCACCACTACCACCATTATTAATTGCAGTATTAGTTCCCGCACCTGCGACAGATGGAATTTCTTGTAGTATATCCCCGATATTTGTAATACCTGTGGCAACTAAATCTTCGCGAGTAATAATTTGAACTGGATTAGCACCTTCCATTTCTGCTCGCTGAATACGTGAACCTGTCACTTGAATTCTTTCTACTTCTTCTATGCCTTCATCTGCTGCGAAGGTTGGTGCTGAGATTGCTGCTGCGGCGCCAGCACCGAACATCATTGCTACACGAATTGCTTTAGCTACTTTACTATTGTTATACATGTTTACTCCCTGGATCACATAGGTGATTGGTTGTTTGTTTGTTTGTTTGTTTTTATTTTGTAAAGACTCAAAGCTATATTGCCTTGTTAGTTTTTTATCTAGTTTTAGACTTGAACTGTCGATTAAGATAGTAAACGGGAATAACAGGAATCGTCAACACCAAATGCAATAGGATCGTAAACTTCTTAACATTTAGAAATACTTAGACACAAATAAGATATGATTCCAATCATTGAATGAAAATCATAAGATACTGATATATAATAACTTAACCAATATACAACTTTAAATATTTAAGTATATATTTTTTTTGACAAATAAATAATAATAACAAACTACTTACAGTTACATTTAGGTAACAAACAGATCAATTCCTTTGATTACAATGAGATATACAAGATATATATAACCAACCATCACATAGTTCAATAAACAATCAACAGTAAAAAAACAATAATAAATCTTTGTAAACAATAACTTAAATAATAAAAAGCAATACATGTAAATTTATAATTACAAAGTGATGCTTTTTCACATATAGCAATTTTCATTACTCACAGTATTTACCCTATTACTTGAGACATTTATACTGTTTTAGCTTTGATTAGAACTACGGTATGATTACGGCTCTTATAACATCATCATTTTATATATGCTAAATACTCCCCACGAAATTGCTATCAGTCGTTTATCAATGCTTATTGAGCATTTAAGTGTACAAGCAAAGCAAACTGATCAATTAAACAGTAAACATAAATCTCATCGCCTTATTGAAAATAACGATCTTTTCTCTCGACATTTATTTATAACTGAAAGTGATAAAATTTATTTATACGTTGAAGAAGTAAAAAAACGGTTATCGGAATTTTCACGGTTATATCGCTCAAGTGTTGGTAATACCAACAAAGCAGAATTTGCCAAATCATCGCTACTGCACATAGAACAACAAATTACCGCATTAATGAATGCTATCCAAGCTAATCCTGCTATGCACCAAGCAGCGCAAGCAAACTTTGATGCGAGAAAGAAAGTAAGAATAAAATCAGCCCAAGCAGCTCAATTAAAACAAAATGACAAATATAGTAAGATGGCTAAATCAGTATTACTGTCCAGCTACCAACTATATCAACAGTTAAGCGAGCATCATGAGTTTGAAAGAAGGCTTATAGAGATGATCACAGATCGAGAACAACAGCGTATGCGATCTAAGGGGGCTAATACGGATATACTTTCACAGGAAGTACTTGCTTTACATCAACGCCTAGGAAGATGCCGTAAAGCTATATCTTCAATTGAGCGTAATATAGAGAAAGCAGAGAAATTAAACCTCAGATAGTAAAAATCATCAGCTTATAAATTAGCATTTTTTTTTAAGTCAGGTTACTCTTTGTATACGCTAACTTGAACATTTCTTATGCAATTATTTTAAAAAGAGGCTCTATGAAAATATCAGATGATATTCATAATTATTATGAAAAATTAGTTATGCAACACTTTGCCATGGGTAAGTTTGATGAAAAATATGATATTGATTTTATTGCTGACTTAACTTGCGTCGTATTAAATCAATTGCCAACACGCTATATCCGACATGAAGTTGACATGGCCTTTTATTTACCACCTTCAGAGCGTTTTGATATGGAAAGCAAGGTAAAAAAAGCTATTGCTAAAGCACTTGAGTTTATGGATGTAAATGTAACTAATAAATATACTTAGTAAATAGAACTAAGTATATTTAATATTAGATAGTAATAGAATACCCACACCCAGAATTAATATTTTTTGTTAATCAATATACTAAGACAATCAGACTTAGAAGTGTAATGGTAAATCATAGCAGTACTGTTACACCCCTTGATTATTTCGACTTATTCTTAGAATATAATTAAGTTACCCCCGCCCTTATTTTATACAGTACCTATTGTAACTGTATTTATACTTTTCCTACGACTACACAATCCTAATTCTTAAAAAATAGGTTCTGTTTACTATCCTAAAAACTACTATTCTTTTATCTTAGAATTTTAGTGAAAGTAAATAACAGCCAGTTTTAGGGTACAATAGAAACAACTAACTCGTGAAAATAGCATTAAATCTTGTCCCTTGTATAAACCAATAAAAGCTATTTCTTTTGATTTGATAATTGAATGTTTAAAGCTGGCATAAGTATGTAATAGGTAAATATCTGTTTAATGGAGCAGTATTGTCAGCAATGAACTCGTCTCCTAAGGTATTTACTTATTTTAAGCTAAACATTCTTAATTTTTAAAAATGAGCCCAACCGGCTTCAGTTTTACCATAAAATGACCATAAACTGCGCCAATGATATTTTAATTGGTCACTCATTTTTTTTAATAATACAATATCGTTATATCTATTTTTACATTCGAAGCATCATTGATTACATCATTAATTAAACCATTAAACCTGGAATCATGACTACAGGGGCATTGAATTGCTTTGTATGAATAGCTACCTGACTTTGCAACTCAACTTCTAAGAAATTAGTTTTAAATTCTATTGAAATATTTTTAGTATAAGAGGTATAAGAGTTTTCAACTAATTTCCCAAATTGACTAGACCCACAAATATCGATTACTAGATGCACACGTAATGTCTTCCCACCATTATGTACACTATGGTATTTCCAAGAGTCAAAAATCCATGCCTGACCAACGTCCATATTGACATGTTTATCAGCATAGTAAAAAAGAACATTTTCATAGGTAATAATCGGAATGTGTATAGGCACTCGTTTTCACCAATGATAATTAGTCTCACTATAAATAGGCACTTCACAATCAGGCGCTAATCTCATTAAACATGAACGTCCTATGACTTCACCAAACAAGGCTATAATTTGCTTAATATAAGGCGATTTTTTTAATCGGGGCGTCATTTTGATGGGCCCATTAAAGTCATTATTAATTTTACCATTAACTGAAATCATAGGAATAGAAGCGTTACCTTCAAACTTATCAGGGTAATCAATCAATTGGGATTCATCCAACGCAAGTACTTATTTTTGTAAACGCTTTGCTTCAAAAGCTAGGAGCTAATGGATAAAACTCTTGTATTAATTTCATGAATAGCTCTTTTTTATATCTCATTAGGGTATAACGAATATAAATTTTCGCGTCTTTTAAATACTTATACTTTTCCAATTAACTATTTGTATTTTGACTAAAATAGCAAAGTAATTCGAGGGTAGTTAACTATGCCATCACATAAACAAGGAGCGCTTGAATATCTCAATATTACCTTTATATAGATTTATAAACATAACTCAATTAGAACACTATAAATCGAGGTCTATGATAACTTCCATCTCAGTGAGTATTTAGCTTTTATTCGTATTAGCATTGTAAACTTAATAGGGTGATTATTGATTAAAATAATAGCCTGTATACTTAAAAGGGTAGTAAAAAATTAACTATGATGTGATTTTACGTTTATGATCTTCTTATAACTGATCGAATTACAGGTATTCAGGAGGAGTATATTGGGTGGCAACCCAAACAGCCGCACCTCGGCACATGAGTCGTCTGCTGCGGTTGCTTCCTTCCAGATCTGGCCGAGTTCACAGAGTATCATTGCGAGGGGACCGAAAGGGTCACCATAGAGGCTTTAAAAACAAATTAGCTCTTAAAGCGCTGCGAATTATCGCTAATCATATTAGTAGATGCAAGCACAAGTTAATAAAAACATACTGCTTGATGGTTTTTTAATCTCATTAGTGAGTATTAACCGTTATCATTTAGACGTTTAGTCAGTTTTTCGTTAATTTCTAATAATACCGATTTAATAATTAATAGATTTTCTTTACCTATACGTAACATAAGTTTGTCACTATCATCTAATGCTTCCAATTGTACATCATGGAATTTGTACATAACACTCGTTCGAGTTACATCCATTGTCGATTTCGGTAACTCCATATCCAGTACCCTAGTTATTGCGTCTTGCAATGTATAAGTAAAATCGTCTTCATAACCCAGCTCAAGGTAAG
Source organism: uncultured Colwellia sp. (assembly GCA_913049915.1). Classification (GTDB taxonomy): domain Bacteria; phylum Pseudomonadota; class Gammaproteobacteria; order Enterobacterales; family Alteromonadaceae; genus Colwellia. Next base: position 27,021 of record CAJWZC010000033.1, on the reverse strand, counting down.
CTTCATCAACTAGTGGTTTGATATCAATATACCAATCAACCAGTGTTGTGCTCTCAACAGAGCGTAACAAGTCGACATATGAGTCGAAACGTTTACTTGTTAAACTATCCCATTGCCATACATTCTGCTCACCATCAACATTAAGTGATTGCTCATCAACAGAGAACTTCACTTTAGGCTGAATAAAAACACTATGCTCATAAGCAAGCAAACCCTGAGCAAAGTTATCAGTAAAGACCACAAAACGTCGAATAATATCTTCTGTAATAAGTAATGACAATAATTCATTACGCCAAGTTAACTCAGGTAACTTTTCTTGTATCCAATCGTCACTTTCATCTAATGCTGGTAAAACAATAATAACGTCCTGGTCAATAACTAACTCTTTGACCTTTGCCGTAACAGCTTTACCAATAGGTATTACCGGAGGTAATATAATAAGTTCTTTATCTTCTTCTAGTTTTTGCGTAGGAAGAGATACTGCTAACGCCTGCTCTTCTTTTAATAACACACTTGAGTCAATAGCACGCTTTTCAGTTTTCTCTCCTGAAAACTGCCATAAAGCCACAACGACTACTATAAAAGTAACAATAAAAATAATAAGCGGGCCTGAATTTTTTTCACTATTGCCCTGTTCTATTTGTTGTGTAGGTTTTGAATTATCCATGGCTATCCAAATTATTTTTGTTAAATGCTGATTAGTTATTATTGCAACGTTTTTTGCCTTGTGATGCAAGCACCAAAAGGTTTTTTCTTGTTCTTGCAGTCGTTTTTATGTTTTTTATTTAAAAAATGTATGCCTACTCCGCTTGAAGATACTAATTTCAGGAAAACTGAGCTAATCATAATCAAAACACATTTTTTTATTAAGGGTTATTTAGGAGGATACGCTCCTGTACTTTCTAATAAGCTACATCCGTGTAGTGTCCTGAAAAAAATGTAAAGACGGCTTTGTATTGCTCAGTGCCCCACTGAGGGCTGGTTTATAAATTCCTATCCTAAAGGCCTTTATAATTCCAACTGAATCTTCCATATTCAAATAAAACCAGTATATTACTTAAAAATAGCCTACTATTCTGCGTAATGCTATTTAATAATTTATTTTAAAAGGTGCTTCGAGACTTAAATTCACTTACTGTGCGTCCGACTGATTTTCTGGTAAGGCCTTAATAAAAGCAGGTAACTCATTACAATTTTTGACTACTTTATTAATTAATGGGTAAGCGTTCATATCGACTTTAAACCGATGAGCATTATAAACTTGCGCTACTAAACAAATATCAGCAACGGTTACAGTGTCTGCAAAACAATATTGGCCAGCACTGGTACTTAATTGCCTTTCTATGGCCATGAAACCAATACTCATCCAATGTTCTACCCAACTCTGTTTAGCTTCATTGGTAGCTGATAATGAATTAGCTAAGTATTGTTGAACCCGTAAATTATTGAGAGGATGAATTTCACAGGCTATATCTAACGCTAAAGCCTGTACTTTGGCCTTACTTTTTATATCATGTGGGTATAACGCCATTTCTGTATTATGTTGATCTAAATAATCAATAATGGCCAACGATTGGTTTAATGAAAAGTCACCATCAATTAAAGTAGGTACCAAATTATTAGGGTTGAGTTCGCTATAGTCATTACTATGTTGTTCTCCACCATTTTTAACAAGATGTACTGAGATTGACTCAAAGGCAATGTGCTTTAAATGTAGTGCAATTCTGACACGATATGCGGCGGTAGAGCGCCAGTATCCATAAAGTTTCATCTAATTTCCTTAATATAATTATGATTTAATAACAAAAATGCTAATTACCTGACCAAGTTAACGATAATGTTAGCTGTGGTGCTGATAATTAGCATTTATGACTTATTTATATATTTACTTAAAAGCAGGTTTAAAAGCTTATTACTGCTTAAAAATTATGGCGCTTTATACTCAACCACTTTTTGGTCAATAGAGCCAAAAATACTTGCACCTTCGCTATCAAACATTTCAATACGTACAGTATCACCAAAACTCATAAAGGATGTACTTGGCTTGCCATCAGCAATTATCTCTAGCATACGGATTTCAGCTAAACAGCTTGAGCCTGCTGAGCGGTCGTAATTTGAAATAGTACCTGAGCCAATAACACAACCAGCAGATAGAGGACGTGTCTTTGCCGCATGAGCAACAATTGTTGGAAAATCAAATGTCATATCTACACCACAGTTTGGCTGACCAAAAAGTGTTTCATTTAGATAAGTAGTTAATGGTAAGTGTAATTTTTTACCATCCCAAGCATCACCAAGTTCATCTGGCGTTACCGCAACTGGAGAAAATGCGCTTGAAGGTTTAGAGGCAAAAAAACCAAAACCTTTCGCTAACTCACCAGGAATGAGGTTACGCAGTGAAACATCATTAACCAGCATTAATAATTTGATATGACTTGCAGCTTGCTCAGCTGATGCGCCCATAGGAACATCATCGGTGATCACGGCAACTTCAGATTCAAAATCAATACCGTATTCTTCACTCGCAATTAAAATATCATCACGTGGACCAATAAATGCGTCAGAGCCACCTTGATACATTAATGGATCGGTCCAAAATGTTGCTGGCATTTCAGCATTTCTTGCTTTACGCACTAATTCAACATGATTGACGTAAGCACTACCATCAGCCCATTGATAAGCGCGCGGCAACGGTGATTCACATTCAGCTTGTTCAAAAACTAGCGTGTCCGTAATTTCATTATTATTTAGCGATTGATAAACTGCCACTAATTTTGGTGAAATCTCGCTCCAGTTATCAATAGCAGCTTGTAAAGTTGCGGCAATATCACTTACCACTACAGCTTTATCAAGAGCGCGGCTAACAACAACGAGTTGGCCATCGCGTGTATTATTTTTAAGTGTTGCTAATTTCATTCTTAAACCTTTTTAATTATAACTGTCATAGTCATCAATACATTTATCTTATAAAAGTATGGTACAAATTTTTTCACTGACAACCAAGCAATAACCTCAGCTTAGTAAAAATATGCCGGAAAATTATCTTTACGGCTTTTATTACACTCGCTATGTCGATACACGACAAATATATATTTTATGGTTAAGTTAAATTTTAACTGTTTTTTTATTAATATCGTACTCACGTAGCTTGTTTGCAATCGCAGTATGGCTAAGGCCAAGTTTTTTAGCTAATTGTCTGGTACTTGGATAAGCCGGATACAGTTTACGTAATAAATTTGCCTCAAAGCCTTTTACTGCTGCGTCCAATGTACCTTCGAACTCTTGTTCTAAGTAGCCATGTTCACGAGTATAAGCAGGTAATTGTAAGTGTGTAGTTTCTATTTCATCACCTTCTAACAACGAAGCAGCACGTGTTAGTACATTTTCTAATTGACGAATATTACCTGGCCATGGGTAGTGCTCAATAAAATCACGACAGTCATCACTGACCTTCAGATGAGTACGACCAATTTGCTGTGCCGCTTTAACAATAAAAAACTCTGCTAGTGGTAAAATGTCACTACGACGCTCTCTAAGTGCAGGTAGTGTGAGGCCAAATACGTTTAATCGGTAATAAAGATCTTCTCTAAAATCACCTATTGAAACAAGGTTAAGTAGATCCTTGTTGGTAGAGCTAATAATACGTACATTTACAGTGACTTCTTGCTCAGAGTCTACACGTCTAAAACTACCGTGTTGAATTACGCGTAATAACTTACTTTGTAATTTAGCTGACATTTCACCTATTTCATCAAGAAATACCGTGCCTCCATCTGCTAATTCAAAAATGCCACGTTTACTTAATTGTTGTTCTTTTTCACCAACGCCAAATAATTCAGACTCAGCAACATCATCAGGCAAAGCACCACAGTTTAAGGTCATAAAAGGACGTTCTGCTCGTTCACTCGCGCCATGACAAGCTCTTGCGAGTAACTCTTTGCCTGTACCTGTTTCACCCATAATTAAAATAGAGGAATCAAGTGACGACATACGTTTAGCTTCACGAATAACTTTTCGCATTGCGCTTGAGCTGGCTTGAATACCTGAAAAAGTATTTTCACTAGGTTGCTTAAAAGCATTCATTTGTTGGCCAAGACGTGCTTCAGATTTTAAAATTAATACCGCACCAGCAAGTACTTGGTGGTCTTCTTCTCCAGCAACGTGAATTGGCATAATATCAGCGACAAAATCATCACCTTGAAATTTTAAACGTCGGGTTTGAGCTAATACATCATTAGCATCTAACCAGCGATTAAAGTTGAAGCCTTTAAGCCATAAGCTAATATGTTGGCCAACAAGTGAGGTTTCAGTCTCACCAATAATACTTGAAGCGATGGTATTAACTATACGGATATTACCTTTCCTATCTATAGAGATGAAAGGATCGGGGAAAGTTTTAATTAAGGTAGCAAGTTCATTTCTTTCACGCTCAGATGGCATGTAAGGAGCAGTCTTCACATCACCAACGCCCTCAATCAAGCGTAATTGCGGCATAAACTTTTGCAAGTCAGAAAAATCTAAATCGGGGATATTAATAAAAATACGCCCTGGTTGCATTAACTCAATACCACGTACATTAATGCCGTGTTCGACAAATATACCTAATACTTTTTGTCCCATGCCAACACGGTCATGACAAGTAATTTCCAAACGCATTAAACAAGCCCTTAATTTAGAATTTAAGAAAAAGGCTATTGTAAACTAATTTTTACGATAATAAAGCACAACATGAGCAAACTACACTTTGATGAATGTTGTACTTTTAGGCTGACATTTATATGAAATGAATTATTAACCTAATTGATCGGTTTTTGCTGCACAAATAAAGTCATTTTTGTGTAAACCACCTATAGAGTGCGTCCACCAAGTCACAGTAACCTTGCCCCATTCAAGTAAAATTGATGGGTGATGAAATTCACTTTCCGCTAATTCAGAGACTTTATTAGCAAATGCCCATGCTAACTTATAATTTTTAAACTTAAATTCGCGTTCAAGCATCATCACGTTATCACGTACTTGTGGCACCCAATCAGGTATTATCCCCATAAGTTCTTTTAGTTCTTTGTCTGATACTTTTGGAGCATCTACATGACAGGCTTCACATGCTTGAATGGCAAGATTATTAGTTGATTGTGTTGTCATTATTCATCCTTATATTGTTCTTTATTTTTTTTAGGCTCTGATGTTGTCATATTTTTTTTAATTCAGTCACTAATAGTTAACTGGCTTGCTTAGTAGGAAACTTTGCTTCATGAAGACCTAACATTTCGGCTTTAGCTACCAGCTCCATTATGTCATCGACTTCAAATTTTCTAATTTCATCCAAGTCCGATATTTTTTTCAGCATATAATAAATAGGTTGCATAATATCGATACGATAAGGCGTTCTCAAAATATCAAGTACATCGAAAGTCTGTCGAACAGCCTCTTTACTATTAATAGCAAAGTCTGTTTCACCTGGAGAAGAAAGTATACCACCGCCATAAATACGTAAGCCTTTAGGTGTATCAAGTAATCCAAACTCTATGGTGAACCAATATAAGCGGGCTAAAAATACGCGTTGTTCTTTCGTCGCGTTTAAGCCCATTTTTCCATAAGCTTCAGTGTAATTCGCAAATGAAGAATTAGTTAGTAAGGGGCAATGACCAAATATCTCATGAAAAATATCAGGCTCTTGCAAATAGTCCATTTCGTCACGACTTCTTATGAAAGTTGCTACCGGAAATTTCTTTTCAGAGAGTAATCTAAAAAACTCACCAAAACCTATGAGTGCTGGCACTGGATAACATTCCCAGCCGGTGGTTGCTTTGAGTACTCTACTGACATCGTCTAATTGGGGGATATAGTCGGTCGATAACTTTAATTTTGCTAAGCCTTCATGATATTCATCACACGCTTTATCTTTAATGCATACTAATTGGCGAGCGAACAGCTCTTGCCAAATTAAGTTTTCTTCTACTGACCAGTGAATTAAGCCCTGTTCATCAGGGACTTTTGAAACATACTTTGTTCCTTTCGACATGTTATTAACCTTTATTTCTAAGCGACTTTATTTGTTTTTTAAAGTTAACGTTTTTAACGTAATAATTTTTATTTTGTTGCTGTATTCATCATAAGACATTCAGGCAGATAAAATAAAGCAAGACGAAACGGTTAAAAAACAAACAAAATCTTTTGTTGTACATGAAAGGTTACATCAGCGATAACATGATTAATTGCAGTATTATATTTTCCTCTATTATTTCTTAGCTGGACTCATCAAAGATTTAATTTGCTGAGCTATTTTTTTACGAACATGCGTTAATTTAGGTTTATCTTCAAAGGGGATAGGACGACATAACTCCATTGTTTTAGAACCTAATCTAGCCGTTAGCATACCTGCACCTAAACCTTGGGCAAATCGAGCCGATAATTTGCCTAGTAACTCAGCACCTAACATGTCACTGCCAAAATCAGCGATTAACTCACTCGCGCCAGCATAAGCCATATTAATAAAAACCTGTTTTATTAACTTAATACGGCTCCAATAACCTAGTTTTAATCCATAAAGTCCAGATATTTTATTTATCATACGTAAATTACGCGATAACATAATTAATATATCTAGCAAAGCAATAGGACTTAGCGCTACTAAAACAACTGCTTCAGTAGAGAATTTTGCGACTTCGTTTAAAGCTTTATCATCAACTTTGGTTAATACCACACGGGAATAAAGCTGAACTAATTCAGTAGAACTATAATCTGCCGACAGAGCATCATGCCAAACTTGCTGCTCTGTCGGGCAATCAAAGACAAGATCACAAGGCAGATTTTCACTTATTTTGTCACAAAACGCTTTACCACGTTCATTCGATTTTTCCGTTAATTGCTCGCTATCTATTAATAATAGCTCAATTGCTTGCTGCTTCATTTCCTGACGTTTTTTAAACTGTTTAAGCCCAATAAACTCACGCCATAGATAATTCCCACTGACTAAGGTCAATGCCGCTAATAACAGGGCATATAGGCTTGTAATGACTGGTGACTGTTCAAAACCAGCGATAAAGAAATCTATCGCTTCAATGGTAAGTAACGAGACAAACAAGGCGGTGATTATACGCCATAACCATGAACGCTTGCCGCCCTTTAAACTATCACTATCCTGATGAATCTGCACAGCATTAAGTTCAGTACCTCTTACCTCATCGAGACCATTTTCATCAAGGGGTATAGGTAAGTAAGCACCATTATCAAAAACAACTTGTTCGGTAAAAGTCGTACTGACGTTTTCGCCTTTAAACTCTGTTTTACCTTGTTCTGTCATCGTGTCGCTTTCGCTAAAAAGTATTTGCTGTTGCTGTAAGTTTTCATGGTCTTTATTACTTTTGTTAGCTTTATTACTCATATCATTTTATCTGCTAGTAAGAATTGTAAGACTTGATCCATTCGCACATGGGGTAAACATTGGTATTTGTTAAGTCCACTTAAGGGTGCAAACTCTATAAAATTGAAGTTATTCGATTGCCAATAGTCATCATTAGGCAACTGCCTAGGTACCGCGCCTGGAAATATAGTAATTTTTTGGCCAAAAACACCTGATGATTCAGACTCATTAGGCTGCCCCATAGCTACACCTTGAATAACAGGAACATCTTTGCCTTTATGTTTACTAACACCTGAGTTGGTCGCTTTAACAGAGGCAATCGCTAACGTTTTAACTTGTACTGCTTCATAGTTTAAAAGATTTTTATTTTGATGAATCAACTGATTGAGTAGTGCCACCATAGGCGCATGTTGCTCTGGAGTAACATGATCAGCTTTTGTTGCGCCAAAAAGTAACTTATCTATTTTAGGCGAAAATAGCCGAGAAAATATGCCTGACTTACCATAATGATAACTTTCCAAAATCATCGACATCGCTAATTCTAAATCCGCAAAACTTTCTTTGCCTTTATTTAAAGGTTTTAAACAATCAGCCAGTACTATTTGTCGATCAAAACGAAGAAAGTGCTCACGGTAGAATTTACGTACCACCTGCTCTTTGTACTCTAAGTAACGTGAGCGCAGCATACCAATCAAACTATCATCAGGCGCATTTTGATAGTCATTACCATCCAGACTATCTAAACTAGGAAAAGGGAAAAATTCTAAAATTGGCGCTCCGGCTAAATCACTGGGTAATATAAATCGACCCGGTTGAATGACTGACAAACCGAGTTCATGGCGAAATTTATGTAATAACACCGTATATTCCTGTGCCAACTCCGCTAAAAGTTCTTCACTTGCATATTCGAAAGGGTCTAATTTCGCTAACTTAGCCAGAAAGGTTTTACTATGCTCTGCCCTTGGCAAGCTTGTCATTAATGAATGTGTTTGCTGTGACCACTCCTGATATGTTTGTTTAAGCATAGGCAGGTCAAGTAACCACTCACCCGGGTAATCGGTAATATCGACTGTCAACGTCGCCATGTCAGTAGCATATTTGAGTATTGAATTTTTTGGTTGATACCTTATAGCCAAGCGTAATTCGCTGATGCCATGAGTCGGCTTTGGCCAACTTGCTGGTTCTGATGTTAATGCAGAAATTGCAGCGTCATAATCAAACCTTGGTACATGAACATGTTTTTGTGGCACCCGTTTAGCGGCAATAAAATTACCTAAATGTACGGGATCAAAAAAATTAAGTTCGCTAGCACTACCTTCATTGATTAATTGATTTACCAATGAAGTAATAAATGCTGTTTTACCACTACGGCTTAACCCAGTAACCGCTAATGTTACATGCTGATCAATAGTACGACTGAGCAACTCATTAGCTTTATTTTTTAGCTTATCTAAGCCTCGCTTAGATAATATTGATTTACTTAGTAGTGCCATAAAGTGAATGCCATAATGAATTAATAACTTATAAATTAGATCTTATTTAATTTGATAGTAAGGTCTTTTAATTAAAATTACATCTCATTGATTGAATTTTCTAGAAAATTAATACTTAACGATAACCGTGAATATTCTTTCTATAGCGAATAAATAAAAAGCTGTCAACAGACAGCTTTTTGAACAATTTCATATAATACCAAATGGATTAAATTTATTGCTTAGTTTGCTATTACAGCTTATTAATTTCCCTAGAAACGGTAAATTCAGATGATGTAACATATTGCTCCATCGCTTGTACCTTTCCTTCCAACGAACGAAACTTACGGCGAATGTCATAAAGTGCTTGTTTAGGTGGTTCACCTGCTTGCCAAATTCGAGCTTTTACCTTAATAGACTCATTGCTTACATCAACCTGTCCCTTTCTTTGATGAGAGCGTTTAATATATTGGCTATCATTTGTAACATCATTTACTTGAGCAGATTTCTCTGGCGCCTGATCAAGAATAAACCAAGCGGCAAAATAACCTAAAATTAGAAAAGGCATACCAAATAATACGGCTGAAACCACTAATATCCTTACTAGCCAAGTTTCCCAACCAAAATAATCAGCTATGCCCGCACAAACGCCAAATATTTTTCCTTGCTCAGCGTTACGATATAACTCACCTCTTTCTCGATTCATAATTTGGTTCTCCAGGTTGGGGTCTCCGCGTCTAAAATCGCTTCGAGGGTTTGAATCCTATCAGCCATGGTATCGGCAACTTCTGATAATTCTGACAATTGAATATACTCTTCTTGGCTCAAGCCTTGGCTAACTTGCTTTTTACTGCGGTAATGCAAAACTAGCCATATTGGAGCAACAATGATCATAAAAATAATAACGGGTGCGACGATGATCTCTTCCATAATACTTCTCCTTTATCCTATTCTACCGATAGTTTTATTTATTTTTTATAGTACTTTTTTATTACTTTTGCTTATTTTTCATCTTAGCTTTTAACTGCGCTAGTTCATCATCAACTTTTTCATCGGATGCAAGACCCGCAATCTCATCAGCTAATGATTTACTACCTAAATCATATGATTCAACTGCAGCTTCAATATCATCAACTTTACGTTCATAATGGTCAAAACGATTTAAAGCATCATTAACGCGTGTACTGTGAAGGTTCTCTTTTACTTTTAAACGAGAACTCGCAGATTTTTCACGAATAACAATAGCCTTTTGACGAGCCTTAGCATCGCTAAGCTTATCTTGTAATTGCGATATTTCATCTTGTAATTTACTCAGGTGCTCATCGGTATGTATTAATTCATCGACTAACGCTTGTGCACTTTCACTGCTCTTTTTCTTTTCCATCAAAGCAGCACGCGCTAAATCTTCACGATCTTTATTTAAAGCCAATTCAGCTTTTTCTTGCCATTGCTCGGCATCTTGCTCAAGGCGACTCACTTGACGGGTTAGTTCTTTTTTATCTGCCAGTGTTTTTGCTGAGCTGGAGCGTACTTCAACTAAGGTATCTTCCATTTCCTGAATGATCAAACGTACCATTTTTGCCGGATCTTCGGCTTTATCTAATAAATTATTAATATTAGAATTAATTATATCTGTGAATCTTGAAAAAATACCCATAACAACGTCCTCAACTGATGGCTAAACCATGCTTACTTTACATAAACTAAACACTAACTTAGCACTGAATTACTATTTCTATACATTCATGTTTTACGCCAACTTTTAATAATAATTAAACTATTGTTTTAAAAGACTTTATTATTTATTCGAAAAAGGCTTTCAACCGCTTAAGTAATAAAATACACTACTTGTTAGTGAAATAAACCAACATTTGAGTTTACTATGGCGCGTTTTAACCAACAAGATAATCTTCTTGGCCAATCAAATTGCTTTTTAGAAGTACTTGAGCAAATATCCCAAGTCGCTACCTTAAGTAAACCGGTACTCATTATTGGTGAACGCGGTACCGGTAAAGAGCTTGTTGCCGCCCGCTTACACTTTCTATCTAAACGTTGGGAACAGAGCTATTTAAAACTAAACTGTGCAGCATTAAATGAAAATTTACTTGAGACTGAATTATTTGGCTACGATAGTGGCGCTTTTACTGGGGCAAGTAAACGTCATGAAGGGCGATTTGAACGTGCCGATAAGGGCACGCTCTTTTTAGATGAAATTGCTAATACCTCAGGTCTCATCCAAGAAAAGTTATTACGTGTTGTTGAATACGGCGAATTTGAACGTGTTGGTGGCTCAAGAACAATCCAAAGTGATGTTCGATTAGTTGCTGCAACAAATGAAGATTTACCTACATTAGCGGCGTCTGGACAATTTAGAGCGGATCTATTAGATCGCTTAGCCTTTGATGTTATAACTCTGCCGCCGCTGCGAGAGCGTTTAGACGATATACTAATGCTGGCAGAACATTTTGCTATTAATATGGCCCGTGAGCTTGAGTTTGAATTATTTAGCGGCTTTACCGAAAAAGCTAAGCGCAGCCTGCTTGAATATCATTGGCCTGGTAATATTCGTGAATTAAAAAATGTCGTTGAACGAAGCGTTTATCGAAGTAATAACCCACATTTACCCGTTCATGAGTTGATCATTGACCCATTCGAATCTCCCTTTAGGCCAAACCAACAAATTAGAACCCATGATAGAGTTCGTGAACTCAATAACAATAGTGATTTAGCTGGTGATAACACAACCAATGTAACTACTATAACTTCGCCTAAAGTATTAGACTGTATTAAAGTAACACCTAAAATAATGACCCAACAATTTCCTCAGTCATTAAAAACATTATCACAAGATTATGAAATCGAATTAATACAATCAGCATTAGCACATTGCCAATTTAATCAAAAGAAAACAGCAGAAGCACTCGAATTAACTTATCATCAGTTAAGGGGTTACCTAAAAAAATATAACTTGCTTGATGGTAGTATTAACGATGAATTTTAAATCCATATTATCCTTAATAATAGTGGCTTTTATAAGCATTTTAACGGGTTGTAACGAAACAAATATACTCTCTTTAAGTGAGCGTAGTATTATCTATTGCTCTGAGGGTTCTCCTGAAACATTCAATCCTCAACTCAGTATTTCAGGTACAACGACTGATGCCAGTGCTAAACAGCTTTATAACACGCTTATTATTTATACAGATAAAAAGAACACTTTAGGGCCTTCTTTAGCCAAATCATGGCATGTAACCCGTGATGGTAAAAAAATAACTTTCTATTTACGCCAAGATGTTAAATTTCATCACACTAGTTATTTTACGCCGACAAGATTATTTAATGCTGACGATGTGCTATTTAGCTTTAATAGGGTTTTAGATAAAAAACATCCATTTCATCAAGTATCAGGAGGCCAATACCCTTTTTTTCAAAGTGTTAACTTTACAGATCTTGTTGAAAAAGTAGAAAAAATTAATGATTTTACCGTTCGTTTTATTTTAAAACGTAACGATAGTTCTTTCTTGGCTAATTTAGCGACCGATTATGCAGTTATTTTATCCGAAGAATATGGTCAAACACTTCAAAATAAAAGTACTCCCCATGATATTGATATACTACCAATTGGTACTGGTCCTTTTAAGCTAAAAGATTACCGTGTCGGTTCATTAATACGCTTCTACCGCCATGATGCATATTGGCAAGGAAAAGCAAAAATAGAACAACTTGTCTATGATATTTCTCCTAGAGAAACAAGTCGTTTAACAAAACTATTAGCTAACGAATGTGATGTCAGTAGCTATCCTATAGCTCATGGAAAAATTACTGAAAGAAGCGATTTGAAATTAGAATCAATAACCTCGTTAAATGTTGGATATTTTGGCTTCAATACTAAAAAAGAACCCTTTAATAACAAGTTAGTCCGCCAAGCTATCAGTTTAGCAATTAATAAGCAGGTATTAATTGACACTATCTATCAAGGGCAGGCAGCCCGAGCAAAATCGATATTACCCAAGACCTCATGGGCTTATGACAGCGAAACTCCTGAACTAGGTTATGATCCAATTCGCGCTAAATCATTATTGGAAGTAGCCGGTTATACTCAAGGTTTTACTATGGATTTATGGGCAATGCCGGTGCAAAGAACATATAATCCAAATGCGCTAACAATGGCAAAATTGATTCAAGCAGATTTAAAGAAAATTGGCGTTGAGGTAAAAATTGTTAGCTATGAGTGGATTACTTTTTTACGACGTTTATCACTGGGTGAACACCAAAGTTTTTTATTAGGCTGGAACGCTGATCACCCTGATCCTGATAATTTTTTCACACCAATGCTCAGTTGCTCTTCTAGTGAAAAGGGTAGTAACCCCACATTTTGGTGTAATAAAGAGTTTGATCAATTGTTAAAAAACGCACTTAGTACAACGAACATAAGTAAAAGAAAAAGTTATTATGCTAAAGCTATGAGGATAATTAATGAAGAGATGCCTTTATTACCTATTGCCCACTCAAAACGTTTTCAAGCACGCGGTATTGATGTAGAAGGTAATATACTAGAAGATTTTGGCGGTATCAGCTTTTATCAAGTCACTAAAAAGCCGAAAAAAATTCAGTATGAAGATTTATTGGAGCCAGGTAAAGCTGAAAAGGTGAGTAATTAATATGCTTACTTTTACTTTACGACGTTTAAGCTTATTTATTTTTACCATGTTGGTATTAACGCTATTATCATTTAGTTTAAGTTTTTTATTTCCTGGTGATACTGTCATTAATCATTCAGGTCAAATTAATGCTACGGCTACTGAGTTAGCGCAACTCAATAAAGTTTACCAAATGGATAAAAATATATTTACTCAGTATGGTGCTTACTTAACTCATATCCTTAATGGGGATTTTGGTTATTCAATGGCAAGTCATTCACCTATCAGTATTGAAATAATAAAATTATTACCAGCGACTATAGAACTCAGTTTAGTGGCTTTATTTATCGCAATGTTAATTGGTATTCCTTTAGGCTTTATTGCTGCCATCAATCACAATAAAGCCAGCGACAATGCAATTTTATCGTTCGCCATGCTTGGTTATTCTATTCCTGTTTTTTGGCTGGGCCTTCTGGCTATACTTATTTTCTCAATCGGTCTTGGTTGGCTACCTTCAGCAGGTCAAATCAGCTTGCTATTTGAAATAGAGTTTGTAACGGGCGTTCAATTTATTGATATTTTACTAAGCGACAGCCCTTATAAATGGCAAGCATTTAGTAATGCTAGTGCCCATATAATTCTACCCGCATGTGTCATCGCATTAGCACCAGCAACTATTTTTATTCGCCTATCTCGTGCTGCAATGATTGAAGTATTGGCGGCAAGTTATATCAGAGCAGCTAAGGCTAAAGGTCTGAGTTTTAAACAAATTATATTTCGACACGCAATTCGAAATGCATTAATTCAAATAATACGCCATGTGGGGTTGCAGTTTGCTAATTTGGTCACTCTCGCTATGGTCACTGAAGTTATTTTTAGTTGGCCCGGCATTGGCCGTTGGATGATAGAAAGTATTTCGCAGCGTGACTATACAGCGATTCAAAGTGGTTTATTAGTACTATCATGTTTTATATTCATTATTCATATATTAACCGATTTTATTTATGCTGCTCTCAATCCATTAGCACGAGGTAATAATCATGGCTCGTGAAAAAATATATCTTGAAGAAGTCTTTCCTTCGCCATTTATGCAGTTGTGGGGGATTTTCCGTAAAACTCCTGTAGCTATGGTCGGTTTTTGCTGTTTCATTTTCCTAATTATACTTGCTATTTTCGCGCCAATCATATCTCCTTACTCACCTGTAGAAGGACATTTAGATATGATATTACTGCCTCCTGCTTGGCATACTGATGGTAATGTGAGTTACCTATTAGGTACTGATGAGCTAGGTCGAGATATGTTGTCTAGACTAATGTATGGTACGTCACTAACTTTTGGCTTGAGTTTTATTGTGGTGATTTTCTCTTTAGTTATCGGCGTCGTTATTGGTTCCTTATCGGCATTAACAAAGGGCATTAAATCCAGTTTTTTAAATCACTTTCTCGATGTAATATTATCTATTCCATCACTATTACTTGCTATTATTATTGTCGCGATTTTAGGGCCAGGTATTGGTAACACTGTTTGGGCAATTGCCATTGTATTTATCCCGCAATTTATTCACATAACACGATATGCAGTCAAAGAAGAGTTTAGAAAAGATTATGTACTTGCTTCTCGTCTTGATGGAGCCAGTAACTTCCGTATTTTGTACTATTCAGTCTTTCCTAATATTGTTGAAAGATTAATGAGCCAAGCTACCCTAGCCCAGTCTGCTGCTATCTTAGATATAGCTACTTTAGGTTTTTTAGGATTAGGAGCACAAATCCCCTTGCCTGAATGGGGCGCAATTTTAGCCAATGGACTTGAACATTTTTACATAGCACCTTGGACAGTTTACTTACCAGGTTTAGCTATATTATTCGCTGTTGTTGCCACTAATTTGGTCGGAGAAGGTATCCGTCATGCTTTGAAGCTGCGAAAGGAAAATTAATGCTACTCACCTACATAATGACAAGAAGCGACTTAACGACTGTAATAAGTAATTTATCTTTATTATCTTTACTATTAACTTCTTTACTCAAAAAAGCCTGTAAGTAGAACATATGAATTTACTCGATATTAGAAATTTATCCATTGAACTCGATACCCCAAATGGACGTATACGGGCAGTAGATAAAGTAAGTTTATCGATTAAAGAAGGTGAATTTCGTGGCTTAGTCGGTGAGTCGGGCTCAGGAAAATCACTCTTAGCGCAAGCTATTATAGGTGTTTTAAGCGATAAGTGGCATGTGCATGCAGATCGGTTTCATTGGCGAGGTATCGACTTATTACGTCTAACTATTGATGAACGTAGAGCATTATTATGTCGTGATGTTGCAATGATATTTCAAGAGCCGATGAGTTGCCTAGATCCCACCACTTTAATAGGCGATCAATTAAGTGAAGCCATTGATACTTCGCAGTTATCTGGTCATTTTTGGCAACGTAAAAAACAGCGTCAAGAAGCGGTGATAAAGTTACTTCACAAAGTTGGAATTAAGAAACATAATCAATGTATTAATAGTTACCCTCATCAACTTACTGAAGCAATTTGCCAACGCGTTATGATAGCGATAGCTCTCGCAGGCCGACCAATATTATTAATTGCCGATGAACCCACAGCGACAATGGAAAGTACTAATCAAGGACAAATTTTTAGATTACTTGCCAATTTGAATCAATTAAAAAATATGTCTATCTTATTGATAAGCCATGATCTTGAGAACCTTACTCACTGGACCAGCACCATTACAGTGATGTATAGCGGCCAGTTTGTTGAAGCAGGAACTACAGAGCAAATATTTAACAAATCTATGCATCCATATACTAGGGCACTAGTTGACAGTAGTACTAAAGCAAATTTGCAGTTGCCAACTAAATCACGTCTTATGACTTTACCGGGGAGTATCCCTATTTTGCAACATTTACCTATTGGATGTAGATTAGGCCCTCGATGCCCAAGAGCACAACAAACTTGTGTCTCGGCACCAAAGGTAAGTAACTTTCATGGTCATAAAGTCAGTTGCCATTTCCCTTTAATTAGAGAAATAACTAAAAAAAATTCGGTAAAACACAAAAAGGTAAAAGGAATAAAATAAGATGAGTGTTTTATTAGATGTTAAGGAAATAACAAAATCGTTTAAGCTTAAGGGATATTGGTATCATAAACGTAAGTTTACCGCCTTATCACCAATATCTTTTGCCGTTGAAGCGAAGAAAACGTTAGCGATTGTTGGCGAAACAGGCTCAGGAAAGTCAACTCTGGCAAAAATTTTAGTAGGCGCAGAGACCTCAAGTACCGGTAAGATATTTCTCAATGGTCAGTTGTTACAGAGCCAACGGTTTAAACAAAGGTGTCAGCATATCAGAATGATATTTCAAGACTCTGGTACTACCTTAAACCCAAGCTTAACCATTCAAGAGTTACTCGATGAGCCATTGATACTCAATACTGAATTAAATGAAAAGCAACGCCACCAGCTGATTCGTACGACTTTACAAAAAGTAGGGCTACTTGGTGATCATATGAATTTTTATCCTCATATGTTTTCTGGTGGTCAGAAACAACGGATATCGCTCGCTAGGGCTATAATATTACAGCCCCAAGTTATTATTCTAGATGAAGCGTTAGCTGCATTAGATCCTTCATTACGATCGCAAATGATTAACTTACTACTCGATTTGCAACAACAGATGGGGTTAGCCTATATTTTGATTTCTCACAATTTAGGTATTGTTCGCCACTTCAGTGATGATGTAATGGTGATGTCACATGGCGAGGTAGTTGAGTCAGGAAAAACTATTGAAGTAATGCGTAACCCTCAACATAAAGTAACTCAAAAGTTAATGATGAGTCAGAACATTCAGCTAAAATAACTCCTAATTTTAAGGTTGAGCTCTTCATCGTTTAATCAGATAACTAGCCTAGGCTTTATCGTACCAAACTCATAAATATAAAATAAAAAAACCAATAACAAGTAAATGTTATTGGTTTTTTAGTTATACGTATTTATTTTAAGACAGATATTACTATCGTAAACATTACTTTTAGTAAGCGGTAACTGGCTCAGAAACTTCTTTACGAGTAATTTCAGCGCCTACCTTTAATGAGTTAACAAAACTCTGATATGCAGATTGTGATAACTGAGACGTCTGCTGCTGAGCTAAGTTAGGGTTTGCAGGTTTGTCACTAACACCTACAGCAGTAACTTCAACTAAAGCAAGAGCACCATTACTTAACGCTACCGTTGACGCCGAAACAGCACCATCTAAAGGGTGGGGAAGGACAAAGGCTGCACGACTGATGCTTTGGTCAACGTCTGGGCTATAACGAGCAACTTTTTCTTTACTAACAAAATTAGTGTTAAGTGCTGTTAGTTGAGCTGTTATATCGACACCGGCATTGAAATCGGCTAATAATAAATCAACAGTCTGTTGAGCTTTGTCGGTTGCTTTTTGGTTAACTAAGATATCTTTAATTTGTGCTTCCACTTCCACTAAAGGTTTAACATTAGCTTCTTGTAAAGTATTAAGACGTAAAACAAGTACAACACCATCATTAACTTCAATAAGATCTGAGTTCATATTGTCTTGTAAAACCATTTCAGAAAAAGCAGCTTCTATAACTTTGCTTTGATCAAAAGGAGTACTATTACCACTACGTAATAACCAAGGAGATGTTTGTATAGCTACATTAACTTCTGCTGCTGCATCATCTAAGCTATCAGGGAATTCAAAGCTGATACGTGCCATTTCTTGTTGCAGCGTAAAGAACTTGTCTTGTGCTTGATCATTACTTAATTTAACAGTTAATTCAGTTTTTACATCATCAAAAGCTTGCACAGACTCGGCTTTATAGTCTGTTAATTTTAATACATGATAACCAAAACTGGTTTTAACTAATGAACTGATCTCACCAACATTAACTAATGCTGAAGCGGCTTCATCAAAACTATCTTCCATTACGCCTAGCTCAAGCCATTCTAAATCACCACCGTTTTCACCACTAAAAGTATCATTAGAAACTTCTTTAGCTAACATGGCAAAATCTTCACCTTGCTCAAGTCGAGTTAATACAGCTTCTGCTTGTAACTTGGCAGCTTCATCATTTGAATTTTCGTCAGTAAACTCTATAAGGATGTGTGACACACGACGTTGTACCGTTTCAGTAAAGCTTGTTAAGTTCTCTTGGTAATAGTTAGATAACTCATCATCAGTAACATTAATATCTTTAGCAATATCAGCAACATTTAAGCTAATAAAATCAACTTTAACTTGTTCTTTATTTTCAAAGCGAGCTTGATTTGCTACATAGTAATTATTTACATCTTCATCAGTTAACACTACCGCTGCTTTAAATTGTTCTGCAGAAATGGTTGCGAATCGGATATCACGCGTTTGATTTTGTAACGCAAGTTGTAACTTCTCTTGATAAGGTAAGTTAAACTCAGTAGCTACTAATGCTTGGCTTAGTTGACGGCGAGTCATCTCTACACGTAAATAATCACGAAAGTCTGACGATTGGAAGAAGCCGGCTTGATTGATAATAGCTAAATAGCGATTGTTATCAAAAGTACCGTCTACTTGGAATTCAGGCATAGTACGTATAGTTTCTTTTAAACGAAGATCCGAAACACGAATAGCAAGGGCTTCACTATTTTGATCTATTAACGTTTCATTAATAAGGTTATCTAAAACACCTTGGCGAAAATTAGCCATATAGTTTGCATCATTTGATAGTGTATCAAACATCTCACCAAACTGTTGTGCCATCCGACCACGTTGTGCTTGATAAGCTTTATCAAATGCTTGTTGGCTAATAGCCTGACCATTAACCGTAGCAACAGAAGTATCTACTGAGTTGCTATAACTTCCAACACCGGCTACAGCGAAGGTAAGAATAATCAAACCAAGAATAATTTTGGCAGTCAACCCCTGCGATTTTTCACGAATATCTTCTAACATTAATTTCTCTTTTTTTATGCCTAAAAAATCTAGACTTAAGTATCTTTAAATTCAAGTTGCTCGCGATTTTAGCAGATGATAATACCAAGTGCATTAATTTATTGACCACTTACCAATAATTAAAAGGCTTAAAGGCAATACATTGATTGAGGAGAATGGTTATTCCATTGTCGGAGTCAATAACGCCACATATAAGACTGTTAAAATCGTCTTTGGCGAATTTATTAGTAAACAGATAACAACACAAAATTAATAAAATATAGAATAACTATGTATAAAAAATTTTGTTTGTTTTAAGCTCGCCTACATAACTCTAAGTTGACCAATTAATTAGTGCAATTGGTCTATCTATTAATTGGAGGACAACATACGCTAAATGCAAATTTATTATGGTTATTTATTTTTACGCGGCTATAAAGTAAAAAACCACCTAAATAGGTGGTTTCTAATACACAGTATAACTTAGTCTAAATAAGTGACTAATTACATGCATCTTTTAATGCTTTACCAGCTTTGAAAGATGGAATTTTAGCAGCAGCGATTTGAATAGTAGCACCCGTTTGTGGGTTACGACCAGTGCGTGCAGCACGGTCACGTACTGAGAAAGTACCAAAACCAACAAGAGCTACTTGCTCGCCATCTTTTAATTCATCAGTTACAGCGCCAATAAATGAATCTAATGCACGACCCGCAGCAGCTTTTGAAATGTCTGCACCAGCAGCAATCTTCTCGATTAGTTGAGATTTATTCACAGTGTATACCCCTTCAATTGTTATTATACAACGCCATCCATTTTATAAATATTATCAATCAAAATTTTATTTTTATTGATAACTTGAAGCGTTGAGTTTAGATAATATTATGCTCTCTAGATTCCTCTAATTCATCTATATAACATAGTGAGTAAGGGGTCTAGCGATAAAAGCGTAGTTAACTTAACACAGTTTCAGCGTTTGAAAAGCGATAATTACTCTTTTTTACTGTTTATTTACACTTTTTGTAATTTTACTGACCTTTTTGGATATAAATCATCAAAAAAGGCCAAGCTTTGAGCACGTTACTTTTCAACTTTCCATTGTTCTACAGGTTGTTCAAGAGCAAGAGCAAGCACTTCATCAATCCATTTCACTGGATGAATAGACAACTCAGCTTTAACATTTTCAGGGATTTCTTGTAAATCGCGCTCATTCTCATGCGGTATAATCACAGTTTTTATACCACCACGATGTGCCGCAAGTAACTTCTCTTTCAAACCACCGATTGCGAGAACTTCACCACGAAGAGTGATTTCACCTGTCATAGCTACATCGGCTTTTACTGGATTTCCTGTAAGGCTAGAGACAAGTGCTGTGCACATACCAACACCAGCACTTGGACCATCTTTTGGTGTTGCACCTTCTGGAACATGAACATGGATATCTCGTTTTTCATAAAAATCGTCATTAATACGAAGTTTCTCAGTACGACTGCGAACAACGGTCATCGCTGCTTGAATAGATTCTTGCATGACATCACCTAGTGAACCAGTATAAGTCAACTTACCTTTACCGGGTACAGAGGCTGTTTCTATTGTAAGTAGCTCTCCACCAACTTGGGTCCAAGCTAATCCTGTTACTAAGCCTACGCGATTCTTATCATCTGCTTTACCATAATCAAAGCGTTGCACACCTAAGAACTCGTTAAGGTTATCTTGATTAATGGTAACTTTCTTAATTTTTTTATCAAGTAAAATAGACTTCACTGCTTTACGACATAATTTCGATATCTCACGCTCTAAACTACGTACCCCTGCTTCACGAGTGTAATAGCGAATAATCCCCATGAGTGCACTATCATCAATATCGATTTCTTTAGCTTTCAAGCCATTTCGCTCAATTTGCTTATCAACAAGGTGTTTACGTGCAATATTGAGTTTTTCATCTTCGGTATAACCAGATAAACGTATGACTTCCATACGATCTAACAATGGTCCAGGAATATCCATACTATTTGATGTTGCAACAAACATCACATCCGATAAATCATAATCTACTTCAAGGTAATGATCGTTAAAGGTGGTGTTTTGCTCTGGATCTAATACTTCAAGTAATGCAGAAGCTGGATCACCACGCATATCTGAAGCCATTTTATCTATTTCATCCAATAAAAAAAGTGGATTTTTAACACCTACTTTTGATATTTTTTGGATTAACTTACCTGGTAGTGAACCAATGTAAGTACGTCTGTGACCACGAATTTCCGCTTCATCACGAACGCCACCCAAGGCCATACGGACATATTTTCGTCCCGTAGATTTAGCAATGGATTGACCAAGTGAAGTTTTACCAACACCAGGTGGACCAACTAAACATAATATAGGACCTTTTAACTGACTTACACGTTGTTGTACGGCTAGGTATTCTAAAATACGCTCTTTAACTTTATCTAGTCCATAATGATCTTCATCAAGTACTTCTTGAGCGAGAGCAAGGTTACGCTTTAATTTGCTACGTTTTTTCCAAGGTACATTGATCATACACTCAATATAACTGCGCACTACCGTAGCTTCAGCAGACATAGGCGACATCATTTTAAGTTTCTGTAGCTCACCTAAAGTCTTTTCTTTCGCTTCACTCGGCATTTGTGCTTCTTCGATACGCTTAGCCATTTTTTCAAGTTCATCAGGAGATTCATCTCCTTCATTTAACTCTTTTTGAATCGCTTTCATTTGCTCATTCAAATAATAATCGCGCTGACTTTTTTCCATTTGCTTTTTAACACGGGTACGGATTTTCTTTTCCACTTGAAGCAAGTCGATCTCGCCTTCCATTAATGCCATCAAATGCTCTAAACGTAAATTAACATCGATAATTTCTAATACTTTTTGCTTATCAGCTAGTTTAAGAGGCATATGAGCTGCCATTGTATCAGCAAGCTGCTCAGCGTCATCTATACCCGATACTGAAGTTAGTACTTCAGGCGGGATTTTTTTATTAAGCTTTACATACCCTTCAAATTGAGAAATAGCAGAACGAATCAATACTTCTATATCATCGTTAAGTTCTGTACTAAGGCTTACATAATCAATTTCAGCGCTAAAATACTCTTCTGTTTCCACAAATTTCTTTATCGTTGCTCGTTGCGCACCTTCCACTAATACTTTCACAGTACCGTCAGGGAGTTTTAACATCTGTAGAATAGTTGCGACTGTACCCGTACTGTATACGTCATCAGCTTGTGGATCATCAATAGCAGCATCTTTTTGCGCAACAAGAAATACCTGTTTATCATTCTCCATGGCTAAATCTAGACAGCGAATTGACTTTTCACGACCAACAAAAAGTGGGATCACCATTTGCGGGTAAACAACAACATCTCTTAAGGCTAAAACGGGGATCTCAACGACACCAGATAATTCTTTACTCATTGGCTACCTTCTTGGGAATTGTTTTAATTAATAGAAAAAATAAAGCTATAGAATCTATATGGGGCTAGGCTGTTAACTTTCAACAAGAGATAAAAAATAAAGAGAGAAACTTGTTCTTTTAACGCATTAATATCAGTCGTAGATCAAAAAAGCCTCAAGTAGTATGTAATTATTATAGATAATAATTACATACTACTTGAGGCTAATATTCTAAAGCTTAAGCTTTATACCTGAACGGTAAAATTATTCAGAAGCAGCTTTTTCTTGCTTACTATCATAAATAACAATCGGCTGGCTTTCACCTTTAATTGTATTTTCATCAACAACAATTTTACTAACATTTTCCATTGATGGTAATTCATACATAGTATCAAGTAAAACAGCTTCAACAATAGAGCGTAAACCACGTGCACCAGTTTTTCTATCCATAGCTTTACGTGCTATAGCGTGGAGCGCATCAGTTCGGAACTCTAACTCAACACTTTCCATATCAAATAGTGCAGTAAATTGCTTAGTTAACGCATTTTTAGGTTCTTGTAATATTTGAATAAGAGCATCTTCATCAAGTTCACGTAAGGTTGCCAAAACAGGTAAACGCCCAATAAACTCAGGAATTAAACCATACTTAACTAAATCTTGTGGCTCAACTTCAGCCAAACTATCTGTTAATGATTTCTCTTGATCTTTACCACGTACTTCTGCGCCAAAACCTATACCGGTACCGGTATGATTGCGCTGCTCAACAACTTTATCTAAACCCGCAAACGCTCCACCACATATAAAGAGTATTTTAGAAGTGTCTACTTGTAAAAACTCTTGCTGCGGGTGCTTACGACCACCTTGAGGAGGTACTGAAGCAACGGTGCCTTCAATAAGCTTTAATAACGCTTGTTGAACACCTTCACCTGAAACATCACGAGTTATAGACGGATTATCAGACTTACGCGAAATTTTATCAATTTCATCAATATAAACAATACCACGTTGAGCTTTCTCTACATCATAATCACATTTCTGTAATAACTTTTGAATGATGTTTTCTACATCTTCACCAACATAACCAGCTTCGGTTAAGGTTGTTGCATCAGCCATAGTAAATGGTACGTCTAATAACCGTGCAAGGGTCTGTGCTAGTAATGTTTTACCACTACCTGTTGGTCCAATAAGTAAAATATTACTTTTACCCAGTTCAACACCATTATGAGTATCGCCATTACGTAATCGTTTATAATGATTATAAACGGCAACTGCTAATACTTTCTTAGCATGATCTTGACCAATAACGTATTCATCTAGGCTTTCACGTATCTCCATAGGAGATGGCAATGCCTCTTTACTTTCTTTTGGCGAAATTTCAGAAATTTCTTCACGAATTATATCGTTACACAGCTCTACACATTCATCACAAACAAATACTGATGGGCCAGCAATTAATTTACGTACTTCATGTTGGCTTTTGCCACAAAATGAGCAGTAAAGTAATTTACCATTATCGCCACCACTTTTAATATCGGTCATGCCCTACCTCTAAAATTTAAAACCAATAAATCCATTTATTACTCAATCTATACCGTTAAGTATACACCGAAATCCTATTTATCGTTACGTTGTTCTAATATGGAGTCAACTAATCCATATTCAACCGCTGCTTCTGCACTTAAAAAATTATCTCGGTCTGTATCTTGAGAAAGTTGTTCTAAAGTTTGGCCGGTATGCTCAGCCATTAATTTGTTAAGTTTATCTTTTATAAATAATATTTCTTTAGCATGAATTTCAAAGTCTGAAGCTTGCCCTTGGAAACCACCAAGAGGCTGATGAATCATCACTCGAGCATTAGGTAAACAATAACGTTTGCCCTTTTCGCCGCCTGACAATAAAAATGCCCCCATACTTGCCGCTTGGCCAATACAAACCGTACTAATATTTGGCTTGATAAACTTCATGGTGTCATATATTGCCATACCAGCTGTTACTGAACCACCTGGAGAATTTATGTATAGATAAATATCTTTATCTGGACTTTCAGATTCTAAGAATAATAACTGCGCGATGATTAAGTTAGCCATATGATCTTCAACTTGACCACAAAGGAAGATTACACGCTCTTTTAGCAGTCTAGAATATATGTCATATGAACGCTCACCTTTAGCTGTTTGTTCAACAACCATAGGTACTAATGCGCTTTCAATACCTGCAGTACTGCTTTGTGATGACACTTGAGATGATCTTTGAGATGTAATTTGAGAGTTAAACAAGAGTATACCTTCCCTTAATAAATAGTAATGGCCTGTATGTTGCCATACAGGCCATTAAACTTAAGCGATTGCTTAGTTAGTTGTCAATGTAAAACTAATGAAAAGTAAGCTTTACTTAGCTTCAGGGTTCATTATTTCATTGAAACTAGCTTTTTTGTCAGAAACGTTAGCTTTTTCAACTAAAAGTTCAACAGCTTGCTCTTCTAAAGCAATGTTTTGCATCTGCTGCATAAGCTCTTTATTGTTAGCATAGTATTCAATGACTTCTTTAGGATCTTCATAAGCAGAAGCCGCAGAAGCAATTAGTTCATTCACTTTAGTTTCATCAACCTTAAGCACATTCACTTTAATCACTTCACCTAGAAGTAAACCGATTTTAACGCGACGTTCTGCTTGCTCCGTAAACATTTCAGCAGGTAGTTGTGGTAAGTTTTTAGGGTCCA
This sequence comes from uncultured Colwellia sp., assembly GCA_913049915.1. Classification (GTDB taxonomy): domain Bacteria; phylum Pseudomonadota; class Gammaproteobacteria; order Enterobacterales; family Alteromonadaceae; genus Colwellia. The sequence continues at coordinate 1,495 of CAJWZC010000033.1, read as the reverse complement.
TTTGGCCTTTGAAACGTTCCATAGCTTGTTGACGCAAAACATCAACTTCTTGCGTAACAAGTGCAGCGGGTAAACCAACTTCATGCCCGGCTAATAAACCATCAATAACTTGTGTTTTAACTTTAGCTTTTACTGCTTGCGTTAATTCACGTGCCATATTTTTACTTACTTCAACACGTAGAGCTTCAACACCACCTTCTTCAATGCCAAAAAGTTTTGCAAACTCTTCATCAATTTCAGGTAAAATTGGACCTTCAGTTTTATGAATAACAATATCAAACTCTGCATCTTTACCTTTGAGGTTTTCAGCATGGTAATCTTCAGGAAAAGTTACCTTGATAGTTGCTTCGTCACCGGATTTCATACCAGTAACTTCTTTCTCAAAACCAGGGATCATACGACCTGCGCCTAGTTCTAGTTCAAAGCTTTCAGCTTTACCACCTTCAAACTCTTCACCGTCGACACGACCAGTGAAATCAAGTGTTAACTTATCGCCTACTTTAGTTTTACGTTTGTTTTCTTTCCATGTTTGATGTTGCTTTTGTAGCGTAACAAACATTTCATCTAAATCGGCATCAGTCACGTCTACTTCAGGACGTTCAATAGCGATTTTTTCTAAATCTTTTAATTCAACAACTGGGTAGACTTCAAAAGTTGCTTCAAACTCTAATGCTTTACCATCTTCATTGCTTTTAGCAACAAATGAAGGACGGCCTGCTGGATTGATTTTTTCTGCAACAATAGCATCAACAAAGTTACGCTGCATGATTTCACCAGCGACTTCTTGGCGTACTGATTTACCGAAGCGTTTTTGAACTACTGACGGTGGTACTTTACCTGGACGGAAACCGTTAATACGCTGTGTTTTACTGATTTGACGAAGACGATTCTTTACTTCTACATCTACTTTTTCGGCTGGAACAGAAATAGTCAGACGACGTTCCAAACCTTGTGTAGTCTCAACTGAAACTTGCATTTAAATACCTCAAAAACTTAGCGTATTACGCTTTATACGCATCAAATTAATAGCCAACACTTTTGATAAAACTTACCAAAATTGCGACAAAATGATGCCCTGTTACAAAAATATGACGCCAAATTATAGCGAGCAGCGGAAAAAGTTGCAAGGTGTAAGTTTAACCAATCAAGAAATTATTTACTATTTTGTTACGCGGGCAAACGTTCAAGTTGATTAGACTTTTACTCGTAAGACTACGGGGGATAATTTTTTTATCATTTAACGATAATAGAAAATTTACTATGAACATGATTTTCAAGTAGTAGTGATTGCCATACTTTACATAAGAAAAGTGACAGTTAGATAGCATTTATGGATTGAGGTGTATTTAGCAGATAAAAAACATATTAAAAAAATAGAAGAGTACGAGCGGGTTATAAAAATTTATAAGTATTGTGACGATTTATACTGATTTAAAAAATAAAGTGGTCGGTGATGCAAGATTCGAACTTGCGACCCCTTGGACCCAAACCAAGT
>CAJWZC010000032.1 GCA_913049915.1 uncultured Colwellia sp. | reverse complement strand
AAAAATGAAAGTCAGCATATATATTTGCTAATTAGTAAAATTACGTCCATTCTGATTTTATTGTTCCTAATGATTAAAATAAATAGCATGGGTTATCAAACAACACTGCAAAACTTTATTGTCAATAGTGCTAAATATCAAAAGCAGCCTTTTCTACATCAACCCGTCGATGGTCAATGGCATGTATTCTCATTTACTGATGTCGAGCAACAAGCACGAATTATAGCGGCAGGGTTACTTGCTCAAGGCTATCAACAAGGCGATCGAATCGGAATACTCTCCAAAAATTGTGCGCAATGGTTTATCGCTGATTTAGCAATAATGATGGTTGGAATGGTAAGTGTTCCTATTTATGCAACCGCAGGTAAAAACACGATTGGCTATGTTATTGAGCATAGCAAAATGAAGGCTATTTTTGTTGGTAAGCTAGACTCGTTAGACGCAGTAACGGCAAGTATTCCATCTTCCGTGCTAAGTATCGCTTTTCCATATCCCACGATTACTTGTTCACACACATGGCAATCGTGGCTAACTGAATATCAACCCTTAGTAACTCTACATCAGCCTAAACTTAACGATTGTATGTCTATTGTTTATACCTCAGGTACTACAGGAAATCCTAAAGGGGTTGTGATCAGTCACTTAAATTTAACATCGGCAGGTCAATGCACTGCCCGTATCAATAAAACTACCCGCAACGATAAAATTTTATCTTATTTACCCCTAGCTCATATAACTGAGCGTTCTGTAGTTGAAAATTTTGCCTACTATTCAGGATGCCAAATTTACTTTGTTGAAAATTTAGCAACTTTTATTGATGACTTGCGCTATGCATCGCCTACTCTTTTTATGTCTGTTCCGCGTTTATGGGCAAAATTTCAAGCGCAAGTTTTACATCAAATACCAGAGAAAAAATTAAATTTCTTATTAAAATTACCTTTTATCGGTAGTATTGTCGCGAATAGAATCCGTACAAAGCTTGGACTTAATAGTGCCACAGTTTTTGCATCAGGGTCAGCTCCCATTTCATTATCACTATTGCAATGGTTTCAAAGAATTGGCGTTAATATTGGTGAAGGTTGGGGCATGAGTGAAACCTCTGGTTTATCATGCGGAAATTTTCCATTTAATGCTGATTATTTAGGAACTATAGGCCAACCTATTGCTTGTGTTGAAATGAAATTGTCAGAGCAACAAGAAGTAATGATCCGTGGGGAAGCTGTATTTCAAGAATATTATTTAAATGCCGATTTAACTGAAGTCGCATTTACCGATGGTTGGTTCCATACTGGCGATAAAGGGGAATTAACTATCGATGGTGCGTATAAAGTTATTGGTCGAATCAAAGAAGAGTTTAAAACCTCAAAAGGTAAATATGTAGCGCCAGGCCCAATCGAGCAAATGTTATGTCGTAATAGCGATATTGAGCAAGTATGTGTGATGGGATTAGGTATGAAACAACCTATTGCTTTAGTCGTCTTAGGTGAGGGGAAAGATCGTTTAGATAGCCGTATACATCAGGATATATTAGCTACTCTAACAGAGGTCAATATCGAAGTAGAAAGTCATCAAAGACTTGATTATATCTTTATTTGCGCGGAGCCATGGTCATGTGAGAATGAACTATTAACACCAACACTGAAACTAAAGCGCGATAGCATCGAACAACATTATCTGAAGTTACTACCTGAGATAGTTGAAGATAAAATTATAGTACAAAGATAGATATGAAAGGATATATTATTTAGGCTAATATCACATTAAAGGTAATGATTTTGGCTCTTAGCATGACAATAACTGTCCCACTATTAGCCGTTGACCTAAATAAAAGCCAACGGCTAACTTCTACAATACTTCCCAAAGTAAGTATTAATTATTAGATGATAAATGACCGCTATGGTGGCTTATTTCATAATCAAGCTGAATGACCCATTGACAAAAAATATCATCAAGAGACTCATATTGTAATCTATAGGGAGGGTCTGCTATCAGCAAACAGTTAGTATAAAGTTGTTGTTCAGCAATGTCTGCTGTAGGTCAAAATATACAAAGGTTTTCAGTATAAACTATCAAATGCTAATGTCTCCTTGGTACATAAAGAAGAAATAAGGTTTTGAAATTTTTAGTACTTGTCGAGGTCAACTGAATATCATTTAGTTGGCCTAAGTAAGTCGACAGCGGAATGAACAACTATTAGTATAGCGGACGCTTCAAAATCGCTTTTGAGACTAACCTTATGCTCAAAAGATCAAATACAGTTATAGAATGAGAACCGAATCTATGACTACTACAAAGCTCATTTCTGCTGTTGATATTAACTTCGATAAGTTAACGTTTATTGTGTATTTTAAATTATTACAATTGTCGCCTTGATACTACTTAGCTTCATTTTCTTGCCAAGTAAGGCCAATTTTTATGAATTAGATTACTTATAATTTTATATACTCTAACTATCCTGTTGTTAAAGCTTTAAATTATGGATAGTATTAAAGAAATAAACTTAAAATAATAAGAGTATAAATCAGGTATGGATTGGTTAAGCGAAGAAGAGAATTTATTGCCAACGCTAGCAACTAATACATGGAAAGTACTTATAGTTGATGATGATGATGAAGTACACACAGTGACTCGATTATCTTTGTCAGATTTCTCGTTTGAAGAAAAAAGTATCGACTTTATTAGCGCATATTCGGGTAACGAGGCTAAAAGAATATTAAGTGAACGTAATGATATTGCATTAGTGTTACTTGACGTTGTAATGGAGTCTGATGATGCTGGTTTGAAGGTTTCGAAATATATTCGTAACGAACTTGAAAACTATTTTACGCGTGTTGTCCTTCGTACAGGACAGCCAGGTTTTGCACCAATCAATGATGTTATGCAAGATTATGATATTGATGGATACTTAGCCAAAACTGAAATTACTAAATACAAATTAAATCATACTTGTTATATCGCACTTCGCTCTTATCGTGATTTAACTCGTATTCAAACATATCAAAAAGGTTTAGAAGCTGTTATCAATGCGATAGCTAATTTAACTCAAATTGATGAAGTTTTAGATTTAGCTCAAGCTGTTATCACCCAACTAGGCTGTGTTCTGAATGCAGAACAAGCCGAGTTTGTTATTCAAAATACTGATATATTCTCCCTAACACAGAGTGGTAACGAAACATGGCGAATTATAATTGATGCCGAAAAATCAGTAATGTTAAATAAAACTGATAAGCTTAATAAACCTAGTCAATATATAGACTTATTTAATGAAGCACTGAGCAAAAAAGAAAGTATTTACCAGTCCCCTCATTATGTTAATTATTATCAATCTAAGCGTGGTACTGAAACCATATTTTTATTGAAAACTGAACAAAAATTAACAAAAGAGAGTAAAAAGTTATTACACGCATTTTCTATTCAAGTAGTTTTAACACTAGAAAATTTACTTATTAAATAAGTCAATTACAAGGAGTAGTAATGCAAGCTTTTGACAACAATTTAACCAGTGTAATTAAAAGTTTAAAGTCTAGCTATGGACTAGCGTTTTTTAATAATTTAACGCTTCAATTACATCAACTTATTAATGCTGATTATACATTTATCGCTAAAATAGATAAAGAAAGGTATATATCACAAACGATTAGTCTTGTTGCTAAAGGTAAAATTGGTGATAACTTTGAATATTCTTTAAACGATACCCCTTGTGCAGATGTAAGTGACGACTCGGTTTGTATTTATCCTGAAAGAATTTGCCAGTTATATCCAAACGACCAATTACTCATTGATATGAAAATAGAAGGATATTTAGGTACTCCTTTGCATGATTCAAATGGAGAGGTTATTGGTTTAATTGTTGCTTTATATGAAAGTACAATCATCAATAGTGAAAAAATTGTAGCTCTATTCGAGCTATTTTCGGGCCGTATTTCTGCCGAAATTGAGCGCGAAGACAAAGAAAAAAAATTAACAGAGTTAAACCTTTCGCTTGAAGATAAAGTAAATGAAAGAACCACTGAATTATCGAGTGCTCTCGATAGATTACGCTTTACTCAAGATAAATTAATAGAACAAGAGAAAATGGCATCATTGGGTAATTTAGTTGCAGGCGTTGCTCACGAAATCAATACACCACTTGGTGTTGCCGTATTGTGTGGTTCTAATATTGAAGATGCCTTAGAAAAATTAAATTCTAAAGTTAAATCTAATTCATTAAAAAAATCAGAATTAGAACACCTAATTTCAATTCTTAATCAATCTGAAAAGTCACTATCTTTTAATTTAACTAGAGCAGCAAATTTAGTTGATAACTTTAAAGAAATGGCTGTAGGTATTAATACGGATGACTTAATGAGCATTAATGTTCATTTATGGTTAAACTCATTAATAGGTAGCTTAAGACCTATGCTGCATAAGAAAAGTATAACCATTGAGTTATTGGTAGATAAGAATCCCCCAAACTTTATAACATGTCCAGCCAAAATGTCACAGGTGATCACAAACATCATATCAAATTCTGCAGCACATGCTTTTGAAGCGAATGATGACATTAGTGATCATCAAGTCATTATTTCAGCAAAAGTTTGTAGCGATATATTATCAATTAAAATTAGCGATAATGGAAAAGGAATGACCGATGAAGTTAAAGATAATATATTTGAACCATTTTATACCACTAAACGGGGTGAAGGTGGCACAGGTTTAGGTTTAAGTATTGTTCATAACCTTATTATAAATAATTTAAGCGGTAAATTAGAAGTTGAATCAACAGTAGGGCAAGGAACTTCTTTTAATTTGGAATTTCCTTCGCTAATCTAATTATAACTGTTTATTAATACTACTTTGAAGTTATACAATTACTTGAACGACCGCTAAGACGGCAAAGCGAACTATTTGTAAAGACAAAGTCATGCATATATGAGCTCGGCTTTGTGGGCAAAGTAAGCGCTGTAGTACTTCTAATTTAATGCCTAAACAGCTTGTTTAATATTGCTTGGATATGGTTTTTTAATTAAACGTACCAATAAATCATTAAAAAGTGACAAGTCGCGCCACCTAATACAAAAAGATGCCAAATAGCGTGGGTATAGGGTACTGTTTTTTTAACATAGAAAAATACCCCTAGAGAATAAATTAGTCCACCTAGTGCCAACAAACCAATAGCCTGTTCAGGGAGTTTTTCATATAATTCTCCCAAAATACTCAACGAAATAAATCCCATACCTAAATAAGTACCTAAAGATATCTTTTTGTATTTATTACCAAATTTTACTTTGAACAGAATACCTGCAATAGCAAATAGCCAAATAAAAGCCAGTAGAGTATATCCAAGCGAACCGGCTAATGTGATAGCAAGTAAGGGAGTGTAAGTACCTGCAATAAGTAAGTATATGGCGCAATGGTCAAGTAGTTTGAATAGCTGCTTAGCTCTATTATTAGTTAAGCTATGGTAAATTGTTGATGCGAGAAAGAGTAGAATTCCGCTGATACCAAAAACACTAAAACTAACGATTCTGGTAGGATCGCCATGGCTAATTTTTAATAATAAAAAGAATGCGAAACAACTTAATATTAGGCCAAAAGTATGACTTATAGCATTGAGCCTTTCTTCATTATAGCTATAGGGATTAGATTGAGAATTGGCTGAAGAAAGATCTTTTTTTTCAGTCATATAATGTGCTGATTTAATAAGTTTAGTGTGCGAATTTACGCTGAGTGTCAATACAAAGCAAAGTAAAGATAGAGTTTATCTAAGGCTAAATGTACTGTTAGCCTTGGTGACGTATATTAGCTGACTTTACTTACAGTGCTAACTCAATAACCATATCTTTCAATTCATCTTTAGAAATAGAGTTACTATGATTTTTATCAAAACGGTTAAATATGGTTTCGCACATGCGAATACCTTTGTCTTGTAATAAAACGTCAATAAGTTCAACAAATTCAGAACGACTAATTACACCGTCTTTATCTTCATCAAACACTTCAAATAATTCATCTACCCACTGATTTAAGTCCATATGTAATTCTAATCACTCATTAAAAAAGATATAACTAAACCATATCGCTTATTCAGGTGTTTGTGAATGGCTATTTCAACTTTTTTAGTCTTGTGATGGATTGAAGAGCTTATTGCTTACTTAGTTTTTAGTTGTTGATTGCTTTCTGAAGTTGTCGGATTCCAATAGTGCTAACCCCATTTATATATTTATAATGGTACTTAATGTGGTTAAAGAAAATAATAAAGTTATGTCATATTATTATAAATCATAGGCTTATATTTTATTTGTACTTTATTTTATTTTTCTGTAATAAATATGTAAACGCTAAGACTAACTGTTCAACGCTTTATTAAGGAAAAATAATATGAAAGTAACGTGGAAAACGTTTTTGACGCTAAGCTTATGGTTAATGACTACAATGAGTTTGGCAAATGATAATAAATTAACGTTAGAAAACTGCCATTTAGGTGAAATACGCTCACAAGTAAAATGTGGCAAGCTTAAAGTACTAGAAAATTACCAAAAACCTGAAGGTGAGAAGATATCAATTAATTTTGCAGTACTGCCTGCTATTGATGATAGTGAGTACAAAACACCGCTAATGTTTTTAGCAGGTGGCCCAGGACAAGCGGCGACTGAGTTAGCAATGCTTTTAAATAGAGCTTTCCGTGAAGTACGGAAAACGCGAGATATTATTTTAGTTGATCAGCGTGGTACCGGTAAAAGTCACCCATTGTCTTGTGATTTAGAAGAAGAAGGAAGTGTGTACAACATGCTAACTAAAGACTTTAAAGCAAGTGATGTAAATGAATGTGTAAGTCAATTTGAAGGAGATTTAAGCCAGTACAATTCTGAAAATGCGATTCGTGATTTTGATGCTGTGCGCGAAGCATTAGGTCATGCAAAGATAAATATCTATGGCGGTTCTTATGGTACCCGTGCGGGCTTAGTTTATATGCGAATGTTCCCAGAATCGCTTGAAAGTGTTGTATTAGATGGAGTAGGCCCAATTGAAGTACCCATTGGGCTATTTGGACAAAGTGTTGACCGAGCATTTAATTTATTAGTTGAAAACTGTCAAAAAAGTGAACCTTGTCATCAAGCTTTCCCAGACCTAGCTGAAGAATTTCAAAAAGTTAAGTTACGTTTAGCAAGCGCTCCGGTCTCTATTGATATTCAGCACCCTCGTTTAGGTAAGCCGATTAAATTTATTCTAGATGATGAAAAATTTATTAATAACTTACGTATGCAATTATATAGTACCAATGGTCGTTCATTGATGCCTCTAGTTATTAATCAAGCATATTTAGGTAACTACCAACCACTCATTGGTTTAATGGCAAGTACTGAAGGGGAACAACAAGTTTATACCGGTTTGCACTTTAATATTGTGTGTAATGAAGATGTGCCGAGAATATCAGAAAAAATGAAAGCAGTTGATGCAAATAATAATTTTGATGGTGATACCGGTCATTTCATCTTTGATAATATTTGTCCATTGATTCCAAAATATCGCCCGAGTAATAATTTTTATCAAAGTGTAACGGCTAATATTCCAACCCTTATTTTATCTGGCAATTTAGATCCCGTAACACCGCCTAGTAATGGTGAATACGCAGCTAAGAGTTTACCTAATAGCCACCACATAGTTGTTAAAAATACTGCACATATTGTTGCTACGAGTACTTGTGCTAATGAGATTGTGAATGAATTTTTAACAAAAAAAGATCCAAAAGTACTTGATGAAACTTGTCTTGATGACATCCCTGAAGAAACGTTCATGACCAGCGTTAATGGTATTCAATAGAGCCATTCATTGATTAACAGGGTAATAAGGAAATAGAAATGATTGAAGTAAATAATTTACATAAAAGTTTTATTAATAAAAAAGATAAGAAAAACAGCGTCAAGGCCCTTGATGGACTTTCTTTCACTGCAAAAGATGGTGAAATCACCGGTATTTTAGGACCAAACGGCGCAGGTAAGACTACCTGTTTACGTACACTTTACGGTTTGCTTTCTGCTGATGAGGGATTTGCCACCATTGATGGTATCAGTGTTACTGAAGATCCACTTGCAGCGCGTGCCAAGTTAGGTATTTTTCCTGACAAATTTGGTTTGTATGAACGTCTTACTGCTTATGAGCAAATTGATTATTTTGCCAGTCTTCATGGCATGTCAGGTAAAACAAAAAAACAAGCGATAGGGCAAGTAATCCAAGATTTAGAGTTGGGCGAATTAGCGCATCGTAAAACGGTTGGTTTTTCTCAAGGGCAACGCATGAAAGTAACCTTAGCTCAGGCGTTAGTGCATCAGCCTCAAAATTTTGTGCTTGATGAACCTACCCGTGGGTTAGATGTTATGAGCACTCGTATATTACGTAATCATTTGGCTAAATTTAAAGCTAAAGGACATTGTATTTTATTTTCATCACATGTGATGCAAGAAGTTGCTGCCTTGTGTGATCGGGTAATTATTGTTGCCAATGGCAAGCTTGCAGCACAAGGTACACCACAAGAATTATGTGAGTTAGCAGGTGAAAAGAATTTAGAAGAAGCCTTTGTTAAGTTAATTGGTTCAGATGAAGGGGTTGCAGCATGATTACTTCAAAGTTGAATCTACATTTAATTCAGTTACAAGCCTTGCTAATGAAAGAGTATAGGGAAGCTTTTCGTGATAAACGTGCGTTGATGGTTGCGCTTGGGATGGCCATTTTAGCCCCTATTGGCATAATGGTTATGTCAAAAATAATGATTGAAAAGTTGGTTGATGAGCCGCCAGTTTACGTTAAGTTTGTTGGTGCGGAGCATGCCCCTAAGTTGATAACGCACTTTGCAGATAAAAATTTATTTGATTTTTCTGATGTGCCTGAAGATGAACGCTCTATTTGGGAACAACGAAATATAGCCATTGAAATCCCAGAAGATTATGCTGTTGATATGGCTGCAGGTAAACCAATAAAATTGCATCTACAAGCTGACTATACTGACAAGGCTGTTCAACCACCTGTTAGGCGTATTAATAATGCGGTGCGTGAATTTTCAATGTCGATTGGTTATAAACGTTTGTTACTTCGTGGTGTCGATATACGATTACTTAATCCTGTAAAATTAGTTGAGCAAGACACGGCTAAGCCTGACGCGACCTTTATGTTGATTTCAATGATGCTTGGTATTTATTTGATGTTAGCTGCTTTTATGTCGGGTTTGTCGGTAGCTATTGATTCAAGTGCAGGAGAGCGTGAACGAAATGTGCTTGAAATGTTGTTATGTCAACCTGTCAGTACGCTTAAAATTGTATTCGCTAAATTGATCAGTGCTTCAACCGTCTCTGTAATTGGTGTGTTATTAATATTAGTATTGACTTCAATCTCTGTGGGTTTTGTTGATTTAACAAAAATTGGCGCTACCTTCAGTTTAGATTTATCAACAGCCTTAGTGTTATTGTTACTGCTTTTACCTATTTGTTTTTTTGCCACGGCATGTCAGTTATTTGTAGCCTTTCAAACAAAGAGTTTTAAAGAAGCTCAGTCTACGGTAGGCATGCTTATTGGTATTCCTGCCTTTATTCCTTTTGTTGTTTCAATGATGGATGACCGCCCTGAATGGTTGAATTGGTTGCCAATTTCGGGTCAATCAATGATCATTGAAAATATCTTTAAGGGTGTTGACGTCGATTGGCTAGCTGTTTTTGCGACTAGCTCTGTAACCATAGCTATCACGGCAGCTTTAGTTTTAGGGTTAGCTAAAAAGCTTAAGTCAGAAAAAGTAGTGATGGCGTTAAGCTAAATTAAGAAGAGCAGCTTAGCCATCTCAGTTCTGAATACGAACAGAACAGGAAAAGAATAAGAGATGATATTAAAGTAATTAACATGTTAAATTCTACTCAATTAATAACTTCAATAACTCAATTTTCTTATGCGGCAGCAAATAAAGTTGAACACAAGGATAGTCGCTTGGATCGCTCGTATACCAAAGAACTTCAGGGTGATCATCAAACGATATTTACCGCGTGGATGACGGAACATGAAAAATTGCTACGTCATATCATTACTGGTTTTGAAGCAAAGTCCGCTATTCAAGATGAACTTTTTCAAGAAATAGCGCTAAACATTTGGCGTGCTTTACCTAAGTTTCGTCAAGATTCTGCGGTGAAAACCTTTGTCGCTCGTATTGCTCATAATGTTTTAGCCACTCATGTTGCCAAAGCAATTAAAATGGTTAAAACCTCTGACATAGACAGTTGTGCTGAAGTTGAAAATATAACAGCGATACAAAATACACCTTATCAAGAGCTCAACCAAGCACAGCGCCAAGTTCGTTTATCGCAAGCGATTCGACAACTTAAAATTGAACAACGACAAGTGATAACACTTGCATTAGAAGGTATGAGTTATCAAGAGATGGCTGATGTTTTAGTTATAACTACTAATTTAGTAGGGGTGCGATTACAGCGTGCGAAAACATTATTAGCGCAGTTGTTGGGGGAAGTAGAACATGGATAAATCAATATTGGACAATGAAGATGCATCGACGATAGAACCCAGTAAAATAACAACTGATCATTCAATTACTGTTAAAGCAAAACAGATTAATGTCGTTTCATTACCCCATAAAAATAGTTCAGTAGACTCAGAAAAAGAGTTAGATAAAGACAATCAACCCCCACCTTTAGATGAGCAACCATTAGATGGAAATTGGTTAATACTTTCTCGAGACTGGCAAGCACAGCCTTTTAAAAAAACTGATATTAAAAAATTACTTAAACAAACAAAAAGACGCACCTTATGGGCAAAGTCTTTGTTAGCCATCGATATCATTGCGACACTTGGGCTTATCATTGCCCTTACAGTTGCTCTATATCAAGGGGGTTGGGGCACGGCTACCATAGCTTACTTTACCTTCGGCGCTTTAGGATCGATCGTTTTTGTCTATTATGAAATAAAAATACGCTTACGTATTTGGCAACGAAGTTGTGATAGTCCAGATAAAGCCTTAGATAATGCGATTGCAGGAGTCGAGTCGTCAATAAAGTATATTAAATTAATCAAATGGTCATGTTGGTTGCTGCTGCCCGCAGTGAATTTCTATATTTATGCCATGATTGATGAATCAGAAAAATCGCCATTGCTAGCCTTCATCTTTATCAATTTTTTTGTTTTAAGTATGTGGTTGGTAACTCATTGGTTTCATAAAAAGCGTAATGAAGAGTTGTCTCAGCTTAGCGCAGCCTAATCTATCAATGGTCTAGTTCGTGCTAGCAAATAAAGCTAATTTCTACTTTAAAATAAAGCTATAAACGCTATATATATAAAAACGGCATCTAGACTTATGGTGATGCCGTTTTTGTTTATATTTTACTATTCATATTTATAGGTATTACTATTCATTAGCCAAACTAATAATTTGTATACCACCTTTATTCTGTCTATTATTCGGTTTACTATCTTTTTTTTGTTTTATATTCTTTGTAAGTTGCTTTTTTATTAGTTATAGTTTGTTTACTTGTTTTAATGAAAAATTTTATAACACTGTTAAGTGCTGTTGCTTAATAAATTACGCTATAGCACAGTACAAAATGCACTAACGCTAGCCCTTTTTGCCGTGTACATATAGGCAAAAATCAGGCAAAATACTGCCATTAATTTTTGTATGTCTTCATTATCTTACTATGTAGTTAAGTTTACTCAGTAGATAATTAGGGTACCGTTTGCAGCCTTGGGCTGAAATACTTAAGGAATAAACCATGTTTACTCGTGATATGAATATTGCTGAATTTGATCCAGAACTTGCTCAAGCAATAAGTAATGAAGTTGTTCGTCAAGAAGAGCACATTGAATTAATTGCTTCTGAAAACTACTGTAGCCCACGCGTTCTTGAAGCACAGGGTTCTCAACTGACTAACAAATACGCCGAAGGTTACCCTGGTAAGCGTTATTACGGTGGTTGTGAGTACGTTGATATTGCTGAGCAATTAGCGATTGACCGTGCAAAAGAATTGTTTGGTGCTACGTATGCTAACGTTCAACCACATGCTGGTTCACAAGCTAATGCTGCTGTTTTTCAAGCGTTAGTTACACCGGGCGGTAAAATATTAGGTATGAGCTTAGCTCACGGTGGTCATTTAACTCATGGCTCACATGTAAGCTTCTCTGGTAAGTCTTATGAAGCGTTCCAATATGGTCTTCACCCGGAAACAGGCGATATTAATTATGAAGAATTAGAGCGCTTAGCTTTAGAACACAGACCAGAAATGATTATTGGCGGTTTCTCAGCATTCTCAGGTGTTGTTGACTGGGCACGTATGCGTACGATTGCTGATAAAATTGACGCTATCTTCTTCGTTGATATGGCTCACGTTGCTGGTTTAATTGCTGCAGGTCTTTACCCAAGCCCATTACCGCACGCGCATGTAGTTACAACAACTACGCACAAAACATTAGCGGGTCCACGTGGCGGTTTAATTGTTTCTGCTTGTGATGACGAAGCTATTTATAAAAAACTTAACAGTGCAGTTTTTCCAGGTGGTCAGGGTGGCCCATTAATGCACATTATTGCTGCTAAAGCAGTAGCATTTAAAGAAGCATTAGAGCCAGAGTTTAAAGTTTACCAACAAGCTGTTTTAGATAACGCTAAAGCGATGGTGGTAGTATTACAAGAACGTGGTTATAAAGTTGTATCTAACGGTACTGAAAACCACTTATTGTTACTTGACTTAATTGATAAAGATATTACCGGTAAAGATGCTGATGCCGCTTTAGGTAAAGCACACATCACAGTGAACAAAAACTCAGTACCAAACGATCCACGGTCTCCTTTTGTTACATCAGGTTTGCGTTTAGGTACGCCAGCGATTACTCGTCGTGGTTTTGGTATTGAAGAAACAAATGCCTTAACTGGCTGGATTTGTGACATCCTTGATGACATCAATAATGAAGATGTGATTACGCGTGTCCAAGGTCAAGTTAAAACGCTATGTGATAACTTCCCAGTATACCAAAAGTAGCTATTAACTTGTCGCTGTCAAGCTGACTTTATGCCCAGCAGTATTCATTGACTAGCGTCAACGACGTGCTTTTTTCTTTAAATTGAATAGCACAGCTTAAAGTTAAATACCTACTTGTCTGAATCAGTTGATAGAGGAATTAGCGTCATTCCCGAAGTTTCTTATCGGGAATCTACTTTCCTTAGCTTAATTACTTGTTTTATATTAAAATGGTCGCCTTGAGCGGCCATTTTTTTTGTCCGTAAACTACCCTTCATTACCGTAGGTAAAGCATGTATTGTCCATTCTGTTCAGCAAATGACACTAAAGTCATCGACTCACGTTTAGTTTCTGATGGTCATCAAGTACGACGACGTCGTGAATGTTTAGCTTGTCATGAACGTTATACTACCTTTGAAAGTGCAGAACTACTTATGCCACGTATTATCAAACGAGATGGCAGTAGAGAGCCTTTTAATGAAGATAAAATGCTGAGTGGACTAACACGCGCTTTAGAAAAACGTCCGGTGAGTATGGAACAAATTGAACTTGCTGTTAATAAACTCAAATCTCAAATACGCGCGACAGGTGAACGAGAAATCAGTAGCGAAATGTTAGGTGATTTAATTATGGCGCAGTTAAAAGAATTAGATAAAGTTGCTTATTTACGTTTTGCCTCCGTTTATTTGTCTTTTGAAGATATCAGTGAATTTGCTGATGAAATAACCCGTTTAGGTAAAGAGAAAAGCGGTAAGACCAAAAAAATCAAAGTAACGAAAGTAGTTAAGTAATATGCAATATAAAGTGAGTAACCACAAAAAAAATCTACCGGGTCAAGAGTTTACTGCACAAGATCATCTCTTTATGTCACAGGCTATTAATTTAGCTAAAAAAGGACATTTCACGACTTCACCTAATCCTAGTGTTGGCTGTGTATTAGTGAGCTATAAAGAAGGTATTGGTCAAGTTATTGGTGAAGGTTATCATGAAAAGGCAGGGCAGTCGCATGCTGAAGTTAATGCTTTAGCGGAAGCGAAAATAAGAAATACCGACTTAATTGTCGGTGCTACCGCTTACGTTACTTTAGAGCCGTGTAGCCATTTTGGACGAACTCCACCTTGCGCCAACGCATTAATTGATGCCGGTGTTAGCCATGTTATTGCGGCTATGGTTGACCCTGACTCACGTGTTTCTGGTAATGGCTTATCGCTATTAGAAAAATCTGGTATCAAAGTGCAATCTGGTTTGTTAGAACAAAGTGCAAGGTTACTTAACGTCGGCTTTATTCATCAAAGAATAAATAATCTTCCTTATGTACGTTGTAAATTAGCGGCCAGCCTTGATGGAAAAACCGCAATGGCGAGTGGTGAAAGTCAATGGATCACCTCAAGCGAAGCGCGACAAGATGTGCAGCGCTTACGTGCTCAAAGTTGCGCTATTATTACCGGTGCAGATTCAGTACTATTCGATAATGCTAAAATGACGGTTCGTTGGTCTGAACTTGGCGAGTTAAAACATACTTACCCAGAAGAAGAAGTTCGCCAACCTTTACGTGTTGTTATTGATAGTCAAAACAGAATAACGCCAGATCTAGCGTTATTTGAACATGAGTCGCCAATATTACTTATTAATGGTGTAGATAATGGTAAAGTTAAAAATAAAGTTGAGTCACATCTTGAAAACTTACCAAAATGGCCTCATTTCGTAAAACATGTACAATTACCTTTGGCTAAAAACTCTCAAGGTAAATTGAAAATAAATTTAAAGGCGTTGCTAGAGTATCTTGCTACGCGAGGGCTTAATGATATTTTAATTGAGTCAGGCGCACAATTAACGGGTGCCTTTATTGAGCAAGATTTAGTTAATGAACTTGTCCTTTATCAAGCGCCCAAATTAATAGGTGGTGATGGTAAAAGTTTAGTTGAAATGCCCGCTATATCAAAGCTGAATCAGGCCAAGGCATTAATCATTAATGACATTCGTATGGTTGGTAAAGATATTCGTATTACTAGCCAACTAATATCGAATAAATAAACACACATAAAATCAAATTGAGAACTCTATGTTTACAGGAATTATCGAAGCTGTTGGTACAATAAAAGCTATCAATGTTAATACCCAAGGTGCTCGTTTAGTTATTGCTACCGATAGCTTGAGTATGAGTGACGTCCAACTAGGTGACTCGATCGCAACAAACGGTATTTGTCTTACAGTAGTTGATTTCGATAACGTTAAAGGTAATGGCAGCTATAGCGCAGATGTATCCAATGAAACCCTGCAGCGTACTAGTTTTGCAAGTTATCAGGTTGGTAGTAAAGTAAACTTAGAAAAAGCAATGTTGGCCAGTACCCGTTTTGGCGGACATATGGTTTCAGGACATGTAGATGGTGTCAGTGAAATACTCGCTATCAATAATAACGGTAATAGCTGGGAGTACTGGTTAAGTATGCCAGATGATTTAGCGCATTATATTGCCGAAAAAGGCTCAGTGACTATTGATGGTACTAGCTTAACGGTCAATGCATTGGCTGGAAATGGCTCAAGTGGTAAGTTTAGATTAACGATAGTGCCACACACGGTAAAAGAGACAATTTTTGCAGACTATCAAGTAGGTAGTAAAGTTAATATCGAAGTAGACTTAATTGCGCGTTACTTAGAGCGTTTATTGACTAAAAGTGATAATAATGAATATTCTCCAAAATCAAGTGTTAGTGAATCTATGTTAATGAAAGCCGGGTTTATTAAATAGTCTGCTTCAAATAAGTAAGAATAAGTACGAGATTAGATGATGAGTGCATACTAATTATGAACTCGTAAAATAAACGAATTAAAAATAGTTAAGATAGGCTAACAAAATCGCTAGCCATTAAAGAGGCCGAAATGAACTTAAATACCCCACAAGAAATCATCGCAGACATCGCCTTAGGTAAGATGGTTATTTTAATGGATGATGAAGACAGAGAAAATGAAGGTGACTTCATTATGGCTGCGGAAAAAGTGACCCCTACAGCGATTAATTTTATGGCAACTCACGGCCGTGGTTTAATTTGTATGCCAATGAGTCGTCAAAAATGTGAAACATTAAAGTTACCTTTGATGGTCGATAAAAACGATGCACAATTTAGTACTAATTTTACCGTATCAATTGAAGCGGCCACAGGTGTAACTACAGGTATTTCTGCTGCTGATCGTGCAACGACAGTGCTTGCTGCGGCAAATAAAACAGCTACACATCTTAATATCGTACAACCAGGTCATATTTTCCCATTAATTGCTAAAGATGGCGGTGTATTAAATCGTGCCGGTCATACTGAAGCTGGTGTTGATTTAGCTCGTATGGCGGGTTTTGAGTCAGCTGCTGTTATTGTTGAGATTTTAAATGAAGATGGCACTATGGCACGCCGTCCTGATTTAGAAATCATCGCAGAAAAGCATGATATTAAAATGGGTACTATTGCTGATTTAATTGAATTTAGAAATGCGACCGAAACAACGATTAAACGCGTTTCTCAATGCAAATTACCAACTGCCTTTGGTGAGTTTGATTTAACTGTATTTAAAGATACTATTGATGGTCAAGCACACTTTGCTTTAACTAACGGTGAAATTAAAGCTGACCAGCCAACGTTAGTACGTGTCCATCTAGAAAATACTTTTAGAGATTTATTATTTAGCCAACGTGAAAGTGTGGCGACTTGGCCAATGGCTAATGCATTGGAAAAGATTGCTAAAGAAGGCGGCGTACTTGTCTTACTTGGTAAGCATGAATCTCCTAATGAATTAATTAACTTAGTAGAAAAGTATGCCAAGATTGATGCGGGTGAAACGGTAAAAGAAATTAATCGTCATGTCGGTTCTCGTAATGTTGGTGTAGGCTCACAAATATTAGCGAATTTAGGTGTTAGTAAAATGCGTTTACTAAGCTCTCAAACTAAATACCATTCACTATCAGGTTTTGGTTTAGAAGTAGTTGAATATATTGCGGACTAACTGTTTTATTGATTAGTTCCTTACTGATTAGCTAATAGCTTTGAAATACATTTTGAATGACGGTATGTTTTATAAAAATATACCGTCATTTTTTGTTATGACTATTGTTTAATGTCATATAACTGGTTTACTTAAATATTGTTTAAGAACATTATGGCGTATTAATAAAGTTATTTATAAAAATATTAAAACGTCAATAAATTAAGGCTTAACATGAAACACGTTGTTCCAATATTTACTTTTTTGTGGCTTATAATAAGCACAACAAACCTTAATGCTAACGAGCAAGTTAAGCTAACTATTGAAGAGCAGCGTGTAGACAAAGCGCAGCAAGCTATGCCGATGTTAAAAAGCTATTTTGATTGGTCTACTTTTAATCGTAGTTGGTCGAATATTAGTGATTTCCCCATAGCGCAACGTGCGATGAACCAATTGG
This sequence comes from uncultured Colwellia sp., assembly GCA_913049915.1. Lineage (GTDB taxonomy): Bacteria > Pseudomonadota > Gammaproteobacteria > Enterobacterales > Alteromonadaceae > Colwellia. The sequence goes on along the minus strand of CAJWZC010000032.1, from coordinate 21,234 downwards.
GCGATGAACTGTGGCAGCATAGTAAGCAGCAAGCCCAATTAGGAGGAATGGTAGATGATAGGCCTTTATATTGGACTAGATTAGCGATTCATTATTTTATTAAATCAACGCAAAATAGCTTTACTCAAATCGAGTTAGAAAGCTTACTAGAAGTTTTTGAAAAAAGCTCTCGTGGTTACAGCGATATGGACTATATAAAATCGACCGATAAACGCATATTTTTAACGGGTTTTGATCCCTTTTTACTTGATCGCAACCTAAAACAGTCTAATCCATCAGGTTTAGCCGCGCTATTACTTGATGGTACTGTCATTAAATATCATACAGTGGTCGCTGGGGTTAAAAAAACAATTACCGCAGAAATTAATACTGTTATGGTCCCGGTGCGTTATAGCGACTTTGATCAAGGTGAAATTGAAAATTTACTTGCACCTTTTTATGCCCTCAATAGCGTTGACTTAATTTCTACTCTCTCAATGGGCCGAAGTGATTTTGATTTAGAACATTTCCCTGGCTTAAGGCGCAGTGCAACGGTACCAGATAATATAAATGTCTATACAGGCGCTAATAAAACAAATCCTTTAGTACCTAGTTTATTGGCAGTACCATTAATAGGTGATGAATTCGTACGGTTTAGTTTACCTTATAAAGCGATGATGAAAGCTAAAGGTAATTACAAAATTAATAATAATCGCGGGGTAACTATACTCGAAAATGGTACCCCCAAATATATTACCAGTAATAGCATAACCGAACTTGTAGATAAGGTCTCCGTACAAGGTGGTGGTGGGGGTTATTTATCGAACGAAATTTCTTACCGTAGTATTGTATTGCGCAACCGACTTGGTTCAACAATTCCAACAGGACATATTCATACCCCACGTATTAGTCATTTTGATGCTGAAATAAACCAAGCCATTATTACCCAAATTGAAGCGATGTTAGTACAAGCATTAGCTGAGATTTAAAGGGAGATGTTGTTATGCCTTTGTATCAAGAAAGTCGAAAATATCACAAATGGTTTATGTTATTTGTTGGTTTTCAACTGTTAACCTGGTCTATAACTGGAGCCTATATGGTGTTAATGGATATTGACTATATTCATGGAGATACACTTGTTATTAATAAACAGAAAAACCTAGCCGCAGATCAAGTTATGTACTCTTTCAAAGAGTTACTGGTAACCTACCCACAGGCATCAAATATCGAACTTGGCTTTATGTTAAAAAAAGTAGTTTATCGTTTTAATCTTAATAAAAACAAAATGCTAATTTCTGCGTTTAATGGTCAAAAATTATCGCCAATCAGCCAGCAGTTAGCGGTTTCTATCGCGAAAGAGAACTATCACGATAACAGTGTAAATATTGAAAAAGTGTTGTTACTTACTGGTGACTCTCCTAGTGAATTAAATCGTAGACATTTACCAGTATGGCGAGTTGATTTTGATGATTTTTCCAGTCCTAGCTTTTATATTAGTGCTAACTCTGGACAATTAGTAACGAAGCGACATAACTACTGGCGAATATTTGATTGGATGTTTGTCTTTCATGTTATGGATTATATCGATGGTGAAGCTGATAATAAGTTATTACTTTTATTTACTGTGCTTGCCTTTATTGGCAGCATATTTGGCTTAGTACTAACGTATTATCGCCTTACTCCTAAGCACTATAGTCCTAAACCAAACCAAGTAGAAAAATATTAAAGGTGCTAAGACGGAGATAGCTAATGAGACAAGTTAATCAGCATAAATCGAAGCTATTTAAGTTTTCAACCGTTAAATCATTGCATAAATGGTTATCGTTATTAGTTTTTATACAACTATTAATTTGGCTAGGTACTGGGTTGTTTTTTAATTTGATGGATCATAATAAAGCCCGTGGTAACTATAATAAGCAGGCGGTTGTAGTCCAAGAAATTAATAATCAGCGTTTACTTAACCCCAATTTAATTATCGCAATGAGTCATGTACCAGTGAGTGAAGTTACTTTGGTACAGCGACTAGGTCATCCTTACTACTTATTAACCCATGAAAAAGGACTTTATAGCCACTTTAAGAGTGATTACAGCTTGTTAGATGCTTATACAGGAACAGAGTTAATCGTTGATAGTAATGTCGCAAGTCAGTTAGCGCAAGCAAGCTATAAAGGAGTAGGTGACATCAGTAGTGTAGTTATACTTGAGCCGCCTATTGCTGATATGCTCAAAGAAAAAAATACTGTTTGGCAGATTAATTTTTTAGATGACTTAGAGACGAGTGTTTATGTAGATGCGAGTTCAGGTCGGTTAGTTGGCCATAGTAATGAAGATAAACGTTTTGTTGATTTCTTCTTTATGCTTCACTTTATGGATTATCCTTTTTTGGGTAAGGGCTCTGTCGGTAGTTTTAATAATGGCCAAATAACATTCTTTGCCTTATTAACATTAGCCTTTTGCCTAACAGGTTTTATTTGGGTAATTGAATTGCTAAGAAAGGGACACTACAAGTTTGGTTTATAATGTTATTGACGCAGGTTGAATTCACTAGTTATTTTAAACTGACTTTTTTCTCTGTTTTTATTTTATTAAATAGTAGACACAAAAAAACGAAGGACGATATAAACTCATACTTCGTTTTTTTAGATTAGCTTATAAGTTAAACTTATACAGCTAGTACGTTTTCTGCTTCAGGGCCTTTTTGACCTTGTTTTACAGTAAAAGTAACTGCTTGACCGTCAGCTAGAGTACGGAAACCGTCTCCAGAGATAGCGCTGAAGTGAACAAACACGTCAGGACCATTTTCTTGCTCTATAAAACCGAAACCTTTAGTTTCGTTGAAAAATTTAACTTTACCAGTAACTGTATCAGACATACTAACATTTTCCTGTAATCATAAAATAATATTGTGGCTCTATCCCAAAATAGGTAGAAACCGTTTTCACCCGAGTAAGTGCCCTCTACCAAAAAGTACAGGAAGAGGAAGGAACAAACCATATTCGACACAATCATTGCTTCAAACAATAGTTTGCATTGTTTAAATCTGCCTGTGTAGAATAATCAATACACTATGTGCATCAGATAGAAAACTACAACAAAAGTCAGTATAAACCTTCATCTGCAACGCAAGAACTCAACGCGAAAGTAGTCTAGCATAGTTGATTTTAATTTGCTTTATAAAAAAACAGATTAGTTCAAATTTTATTTGTTTAAATGAGAGTAACCATCAAAGGTAGGGTTAATAATCAATTAAGTAGAGTTTTCAATAGGTATGGGGACGTGGGTAATAAAAATGACGGCTATTTAATGTAGCCGTCATTTTTAGTTTTTAGCTTCTTTCTTTAAATCAAAGCGCAGCTATTTGATCTTTTTGTTCTTGCATTTTAGCCAGTGCTGATTCGGCGTCTGCTAGTTTTGCTTTTTCTTTATCAATAACAGCTGCGGGTGCCTTACCAACAAAATTTTCATTGCCAAGCTTGCCACGTGTTCTCGCAGCATCTTTTTCAAGCTTGTCTATCGCTTTATCTAAACGAGCTAGTTCAGCTTCTTTATCAATTAAACCTGCCATTGGTATAAGCACAGATAAATCGCCTACTACAGCGGATGCTGATGCGGGACCTTGCTCACTGTCAGTTAACACGGTAATGCTTTCAAGTTTTGCTAGTGAACTTAAGAATTGCTGATTTTCATTTAAACGACGTTGATCGTTTTCATTGACATTCTTAAGTAATACCGGTAATTCTTTACTTGGTGATATATCCATTTCACCACGAATATTTCGAATAGCAATGATAAATTGTTTAACCCATTCTAAATCGTCAATCGCTTGCAGGTCACAATTACTTTCGTTAAATTGTGGGAAAGCCTGAATCATGATTGAATCACCCTTTTTACTAAAATCACTTAATGGCTGAACACGCTGCCAAATAGTTTCAGTAATAAACGGCATGATAGGGTGCATTAAGCGTAACAATCCTTCTAAAACGTTTACTAAGGTATGACGCGTGCCACGCTGTTGCGCTTCATTACCTTTAAATAATACTGGCTTAGTAAGCTCTAAATACCAATCACAGAATTGATTCCAGGTAAATTCATACAACGCTTGAGAGGCAAGATCGAAACGGTAAGTATCAAAGGCTTCATGAACTGTTTTTACTGTTTGCTCGAATTGTCCAATGATCCAACGGTCCGCAAGTGATAGCTCCATTTGACTACCAGAGGCTTGACCGCAATCAAACTCTTCGGTGTTCATCATTACGTATCGGCTAGCATTCCATAACTTATTAGTAAAGTTACGGTAACCTTCTAAACGTTTCATGTCCCAGCTAATATCACGTCCTGTTGTCGCAACAGACGTTAGAGTAAAACGTAAAGCATCAGTACCGTGAGCTTCAATACCTTCTGGATATTCTTTTTTGGTCAGTTTTTCAATTTTAGCGGCCAGCTTAGGCTGCATCATATTACCGGTACGTTTTTTCAATAAATCTTCAAGAGAAATACCGTCAATCATATCTAATGGATCAGTAACATTACCTTTTGATTTACTCATCTTATCGCCATTTTCATCACGAATAAGACCGGTCATGTAGACTTTCTTGAAAGGTATCTGTGCTTTACCATCTTCATCTTTGTTGAAGTGCATCGACATCATGATCATACGCGCAACCCAGAAGAAAATGATATCAAAACCTGTTACCAATACATCAGTAGGATGGAAGGTTTTTAAATCTTCAGTTTCTTTTGGCCAACCTAAAGTAGAGAAAGTCCATAAGGCTGATGAGAACCAAGTATCAAGTACATCATCATCTTGTCTTAACTTCATATCAATAGCAATATCATTGTTTGCACGAACTTCTTCTTCAGTACGGCCAACATAGACTTTTTCATTTTCGTCATACCAGGCTGGGATTCTGTGTCCCCACCAAAGTTGACGTGAAATACACCAATCTTGGATGTTATTCATCCAAGAAAAATACATATTTTCATATTGCTTAGGTACAAATTCAATTTGACCATCTTTAACCGCTTCAACCGCAGGGCCTGCTAATTTTTCAACACGTACATACCATTGGTCTGTTAGCAGCGGCTCAATGATAACGCCAGATCTATCACCGTAGGGTGCTACTAAATCATGATCTTTTACTTCAACCAATAAACCTAATTCGTCAAATTTAGCGACGATAGCTTTACGGGCAACAAAGCGATTCATACCAGCGAAGTCGCTTGGTAATTCAGTATCGTAAGCGTTACATACTTCACCTTTGGTATCATAAACTTCAGCGTTTGCTAATACCGCCGCGTCTTTATCAAAAATGTTGATTTGTGGTAGCGCATGACGCTTACCTACTTCATTATCGTTAAAATCATGAGCAGGAGTGATTTTTACACAACCCGTGCCTTTATCCATATCGGCATGATCATCGCCAACAATTGGAATTAATCGGTTAACTAGCGGTAATAATACTTGTTTGCCAATTAAGTCTTTATAACGAGGATCTTCAGGGTTTACTGCAATACCGGTATCACCAAGCATTGTTTCAGGTCGTGTTGTGGCAACCACTAAATAATTAAGGCCTTCTGCTGTTTTTGCACCGTCAGCTAATGGGTAACGCAAGTACCACATGTGGCCTTTTTTATCTTTGTTTTCTACTTCTAAATCAGAAATAGCGGTATGGAATTTTGGATCCCAATTTACCAAGCGTTTACCACGGTAAATAAGGTCATCTTCAAATAAACGTACAAATACTTCTTGTACTGCTTCAGACATACCATCATCCATAGTAAAGCGTTCACGAGTCCAATCGATAGAGTTACCTAAGCGGCGCATTTGTTTGCCAATAGTACCACCAGATTCCTCTTTCCATTCCCAAATTTTATCGATAAACCCTTCACGACCATAGTCATGACGCGTTTTATCTTCTTCTGCGGCAATTTTACGTTCAACGACCATTTGTGTTGCTATACCCGCATGATCGCAACCGGTTTGCCATAAGGTGTTTTTACCTTGCATACGTTGGTAACGAATAAGCGTATCCATGATGGTTTGCTGAAAAGCATGACCCATATGTAAGCTACCCGTAACATTTGGTGGTGGAATAGCAATGCTGTAACTCTCACCTTCACCCGTTGGGCTGAAGTATCCTTGCTCTTCCCAGCTAGTATAAAGGGACTGTTCAATCTCGGTAGGGTTAAAGGTTTTTTCCATCATTTTATCCGGTAATAGTTTTAATAGTTGTTCGATATTTTGTTGCCATACTATTCATTAGTAAAGTTATCAGTACTTTTTACCAGCGAAGGCGCAACAAAGTAAAATTGTAGCAAAGTAAATGCAACGTTTATTGAATTAGGTTTCTGTTTTGTGTTTATTGAGTCTTTTCTATTGTTAGAATTTATCTTGGTGCCAGCTATTGTACTAATGCTTATGTCAACAGAAGCTACTAACTAGTCGCTTTTTATACAACGGTTATCGCTTGATTATCAACTTGAAATCCCCATTGCCGGCAGGTTTTAAAGCGTTCTCTCGCTTGTTGTTTACGTGTTTCATCGCAGGGTACAAAATCAACGATGAATTGAAATTGATTGGCAAAAGTAGGTGTTTCAATGTTTAGATTAATAAGCACAGGACGATGCCCTTGTGGTGCTTGATAACCTATCTCAACCATAGCACCCTGTTTTGGACCTTCACCTACGAGGTTGTGTGGTACAAAACTGTCACTATCAAATGCCCAAAGCATCTCATCAATTTGTTCAGCATGTTGCTGGTCTTGTGCATAAATATAGACACGCTGATTTTGACGATAGAAATGACTGGCTTGCAAACAAGCATGATAAATCGCAGAACGAGTATCTTCTTCTTTCTCGTTTATCCTTTCAACTTTAACCTCATCCTTAAGTAGATAAAACATTACTTGGGTTTGCATCATTCTTGCCTAATTTAATTTGTAGTAGCGGCTTTAACCGTGATTAAGCTCATACTTGTGTATGAGCTTAATCATCGAGAATAAATTCTCCCCTACAATTACTCGCCTTGCTCTTGACCAGAACGGTTAAGTAAAAACTGCGTTAGCATACTTACAGGGCGACCTGTTGAACCTTTGTTTTTACCACCACGCCATGCGGTACCGGCAATATCTAAGTGAGCCCAGTTATATTTCTTAGTAAATTTAGATAAGAAACAAGCGGCAGTAATAGTACCCGCTTCTTTGCCACCTAAATTGGTAAAGTCAGCAAATGGACTTTCAAGTTGATCTTGATAGTCATCCCATAACGGTAAGCGCCATGCTCTATCACCACTTTGTTCCGAAGCATTCAATAACTCATGGGCAAGAGGATTATGACTACTTAATAAGCCTGTTGCATGTGCGCCTAAAGCAACAACACAAGCACCAGTTAAGGTAGCTACATCAATAACCGCATCAGGGTTAAAACGTTCAACATAGGTAAGCGCATCACATAATACTAAACGGCCTTCAGCGTCGGTATTAAGCACTTCAACGGTTTGACCAGACATAGTCGTTAATATGTCACCTGGACGATAGGCGTTACTGCTTGGCATATTTTCACAGCCAGCTAAAATACCAATAACATTAATAGGTAATTGCAGCTCAGCAAGTGCGTGCATTGCACCTAATACACCAGCAGCACCACCCATGTCATATTTCATTTCATCCATGCCTAGACCAGGCTTTAATGAAATACCCCCACTATCAAATGTTAAACCTTTACCCACTAATACTAGTGGTTTTGAATCATCAGCGGCACCATCATATTTAATGATACTCATTAGTGACTCATTGACTGAACCTCGACCAACAGCTAGGTATGAACCCATACCCAGCTCTTCCATTTCTTTTTCGCCAATGATAGTCGTTGTAACATTGTCATAATCATTTTCAAGAATCTTCGCTTGTTCAGCAAGATAGGCCGGATTACAAATGTTCGGCGGCATATTAGCAACATTTTTACAGGTAGTAATACCTTCAGAAATTGCTAAAGCATGGGTTACGGCACGTTCACCAATAGGTAATTCACGTCGAGTTGGTACATTGAAAATAATTTTTCGTAAAGGGCGACGAGCCTCAGCTTTACGTGTTTTTAAGCTGTCGAAACTGTATAAACCATCTTGTGCGGCTTCTACTGCTTGGCGAACTTTCCAATAAATATCACGACCTTTAACATGTAATTCAGATAAGAAACATACAGCTTCCATTGAACCTGTCTCATTTAATGTATTAATTGTTTTGGTAATTATTTGACGATATTGACGTTCATCAAGCTCTCTTTCTTTACCACAGCCGACTAATAAAACGCGTTCGCTTAAGATATTAGGCACGTGATGTAATAACAACATCTGTCCTGATTTACCTTCTAAATCTCCTTTGCGCAAAAGGTTGCTAATGTAGCCTTCACTGATTTCATCAAGCTGTTCGGCTGTACCGCTAAGTCTGCGTGGCTCAAAAACACCAACAACAATACAAGCGCTACGTTGTTTTTCGGGACTACCGCTTTTTACACTGAACTCCATGACTTTTCCTTTTACAATTTAATAAGGTGTTTATTTAGAATATATAACAATCTGTTTGCTATAACTTGCTAAAATAAATAAAAAATAGCACTCTTGTCTATTCAATTGATATCGCTAAGGGCTATAATTATACTAGCACTCATCAATATTAGTTAGACACTGACTATATAGTTTACTTATGAAAACGACAAGTTTACTCAATATTTGCCAATATGTCAGAAAAAAACTAAGTTTTTACGGGATCTTTTTGTGATCATTTTTCGTTATTTATTAAAAGAAGTCGCCAAAACACAATTAGCCGTGTTTTTAGTGTTGATGACTATTTTTATCAGTCAAAAATTTGTCCGTGTACTTGGGGATGCTTCAGAAGGAAGTATTCCTGGACAACTTGTGATGACTTTTATTGCCTTAAAAATCCCTGATCTAGCTTCGTTTATTTTACCGTTGAGTCTATTTCTAGGCGTTTTACTTGCTTATGGCCGTATTTATGCGGACAGTGAAATGACGGTGTTACATGCTTGTGGTGTTAGTGAATGGTATGTTGTGCGAGTAACTTTAGTACTGGCGGTTATTACTGCTATTCTTACGGGAATTTTCACTTTATATCTTGCGCCACTAGCTTCGGAATACCAATATACGGTTAAAGAAGAGCTCGCAGCCGATTCAGGGCTAAGTGCGTTAGTTTCTGGTCGGTTTCAACAAACGGGTAATCAAGATGCGGTAGTTTTTATTCATGATAAAGACCGAGAAACCAATAGCTTCAATAAGGTATTTGTAGCGCAGTTACCTAAAGGTGACAATACTGGGGCAAGTATTATCAATTCGAGTTTAGTGTACGCTAAGACAGGTAAGGTTTTTGAAGATGAGCAGGGCTCTCAACAGTTAGTGCTTGGTGATGGTATTCGTTACCACAGAGATATTGATAGTAAAGAATTCCAGTCAGTGGCGTTCGACAAATATTATATACAAATTAAAGATCAAGAAATTGAACATCAGCACCGAAAATTAAGCGCCTTAACAACGCTGGAGTTGTATACCAATATTCCTCCCGAGTTAGATTCAGCCTATAGCGCTACTATTCAATGGCGAATCGCTTTTCCTCTAGCTTGTATTATTCTTGTTTTTATAGCTGTGCCATTAAGTGTGGTTAACCCAAGGCAAGGGAAATTTGCCAAAATGCTACCAGCCTTGATGTTGTTTTTAGGGTATTTATTATTGCTAACGTCAATGCGTTCCGCTATTGAAAAGAATGCTATTCCAAGTGTGATTGGGCTTTGGCCCATACACATAAGTGCTTTATTTGTCGGGGTTATGTTGTTAATGAAAGGGCGAAGTAGTGGCCGAATTATCAAAGCTAAATTGCCAAGTTTTAGGAATAAAAAGCATAAGTCTGCTGATGGTTCTGATCATGGCGAGAAACATTAATGCGTATTCTTGATTTATATATCGGTCGATTTACTTATAGTAGCGCTTCGACGACTTTTACAACCTTAGCTGTTTCTGTTAGTAGCTGTTTGAGTGGTGGTATTACATTTATTGCACACGTTAGGGGTAATTAATGCGTATTCTTGATTTATATATTGGTCGTGTTATTGCTTCGACTACTTTTGTTACCTTAGCGGTTTTTGTTAGTGTCAGTGGCATAATTAAGTTTGTTGAACAAATGCGTGCTATAGGACGAGGTAATTACGATTTAGCCCATGCAGCATTATATGTATTGTATGCTGTACCGCGTGATGTAGAAGTGTTCTTTCCTATGTCTGCACTCATTGGCGGTTTAATCGCTATAGGTATGTTAGCGAGTAATAGTGAACTTATTGTGATGCAAGCTGCGGGTTTGTCACGCTTAGATATTATTAAATCGGTGATGAAAACTGCTATTTTATTAATTATTATCAGTATGTCCATTGGTGAATGGCTGGCGCCCAGTGGTGAAGCGAAAGCACGTGAAATTCGTGCGCAAGCCATTTCGGGTGGTAGTTTAATTACCTCTAAAAATGGTGTCTGGGCTAAAGATGGAGATTACTTTGTTAATATTGGTGAAGTATTGGACAAAGGTCAGTTGAAGAAAATACAAATCTATGGCTTTAATGAAAAGTTAAAAATTGATAGTTGGCTTTCTGCGAAAAGTGCAATTTATCAAGACAAAAGCTGGCTCTTGACTGATGTTGAGGAATTTTTGTTAACTGATGATGTAATTATTACTAAAAATCATGAAAAGAAAATTTGGAACTCATCACTAACACCGAAAAAACTTGGCGTAGTAACTGTTACTCCTGAGTCACTTTCTTTGCGAGGTTTGATTGATTACTTAGATTATTTAGAAGCTAATGAACAAGACTCTAGTCGTTACGAACTCGCTTTTTGGCGAAAGATCATGCAACCATTAACTGTGGCTGTCATGTTATTAGTCGCTTTATCGTTTATTTTTGGTCCATTACGTTCAGTCTCTATGGGCGCACGTATTATGATGGGAGTATTCACAGGGATTTTATTTTTTATCTCTAACGAAGTACTGGGTTCATTAAGTTTAGTTTATCAACTACCACCGGTGTTAGGGGCAATGATGCCAAGCCTAGTTTTTGTGAGCGTTGCTTGGTATATCATTGGCAAGAAGGGCGCTTAGGGCTTTTTAACTTAGTAAAATAATACAATCTAAACCTACCACAAAAAATGCTATTCATAAAATGAATAGCATTTTTTGATAATCAATAAGGCTATAAACGGCCTCTATTGGCTTCTAATGAAAGCACCACCACTTCACTATTGGTTAGTCTATCTTGTAGACTTAATTTGTTTTTTCTATCGAACAGTACAATCAAACTACCTAAACCAAGTAGAGTTGGTACTAAACGTTTAATGGCTGACATTTTACTTATTAATGAACCGTCTTGGTTTTGCACGCGTAACCGCCACGCTTTCATACCTAATGTTTGACCTTTTTTAGCCCAAAAATAAACAAAAAATATGCAAACCCAAGCAACACACCAGCTATTAAAGGCTACTTTGTAAGCACTATGTGAAGCATTCCAGTCAATACCAAAGCCACTGCGTGTGATTGCTATTAATCCTGCCGCATCTAAAGCGACAAAAAGCGCCACACAGACATAGCCTGAGAGCATAAAAATAGCGATAACGATCAATAGGTCGTAAATCCATGAGCCAAAGCGACGTCGAAAGCCAGCGCGAGGGAAACTGGTTGAGGCTGTGTGAGGGATAGTATCAGTCATTTAATCTTCTTTATATTGAGTTTTACGTTTAATAAAAATTGTACTAATTAATTGTTCATCTGCAAATGACTTTAATCTACAATCTCTGCGTTGAGCGCGCCTGGAACTTGACCATTTATCCTTATTGAATCTTGATCACTAAATTAAGAAAAATGGTATAAGAATGGCGTAAAATAATTTCAGTAGCTTAACAAAGTTTATCTCAATTGAGTATCCCTGTTAGTTAACGTAAAGCAACGGATTTAAATGGGGAGGATATGTAGGGAAAGGAAATTAAATAAAAATCTAACCTTCCTATCATTAAACGTTGGCTATTTTGTCTATGCTGTATTTAAAGTAATGCGAATATCTACTGAATTAATTAATTAACTGATTGGTTCAGTAGATATTCGCTAACTAGGGTAACTTTACTTTGGTTTAACTGTTATAAGTATTGGTGATTTTATAAAAGCCACAGTACAGGGCAGGAACTACCGCTAAGGTTAAAATAGTGCCAATACCTAGACCAAAGGCAATCACATTAGCCATACCGTAAAACAAGGGGTCCTTACCAATAATTAAGGGTAATAGGCCCATCACTGTGGTGATTGTTGTCATAGTTATTGGACGTAGTCTTGTTAAACAGGCATCAACCACAGCTTGATAGTCAGATTTTCCTGATGCAGTTTCAATTTTAATTCTATCAATCAATACAATGGCGTTATTGATAATGATACCCGCTAAGCTGTATAGCCCTAGGGTTACCATAAAACCAAATGGAGCTTGCATCAAAAATAGTCCTAACACTGCCCCGATAAATGATAGTGGAATGGTTAAGGCGATCACCGCCGCTTGTCTAAAAGAATTAAATTGCGCGACTAATAATATTAAGATTAAACCTAATACTATCGGCATACTAGCACCTAAAGCTTTTTGAGCAGCACGAGACTCCTTAATTACGCCATCATATTCAATACTATGGTTTAACGGTAAGTCAGCGGCTAATGCCTGAATTTTTTCATCAATAATTTGCTTAAGATCTTCAGCAGCTACATCAGAGTTTCTTGCTTGAATACTAATAGTACGAAACAAATCTTCGTGATGAATAATCGAAAATTGATTGTACGGTGCTAAGTTAGCCACTTGAAATAAAGGGATTGTTTGACCTGTCTTATTTGAATAAATATTGAGGGTTCTAAGCCTATCTAAGCTTTGACGTTCTGCTTGCTCTGCCCGCAGTACTATGGGAATAACATTATCATCTTCTCGAAATTCAGTAATTTTCGAACCAGAGAAATAAGCCTCTAACGCTTGTGCAATTTCTTCAGAGGTAAGGCCAGATCGCTTGGCCCTATGTTGATCTATTTGTACATCAATTTTAGTAATTAAGTTTTCCCAATCAGTCCGAATATCGATAGTATTAGGGACATCGTGCAATACGGCCATTATCTGCTGTGCTTTTTTATAGATAACGTCTTTGTCTGGTCCTTTTACTTGAATTTTAATAGTACTTGAGTCTGACGGACCTAAAAACATTTTTTTTACGCGTGCAGATACGTTTGGAAAATCATGTTCAATCTGTTCATCAAGTTTTAGTACTGTGGCACTGATATCAGTATTATCTTTAACGTTTAATACCATAAAACCTTTGTTTTGTGCTGGATCTTCAGGGTTAAGCGACATCACGAATCTTGGGCCACTAAAGCCAACATAGGCGGAATAACTATCAATATAATTAAAACGTTCATCATCCTCTAACCAAGTGAAAATATCCTTCATCTGGCGATTAGTTTCTGTTGATGAAGTGCCATTAGGCAAGTCAATATTAACTAGGATTTGAGTACGATCTGAATCAGGAAAGAATTGCTTGGCGACATACTCCATCGAGATGATTGAGCCAATAAACAACGCTAACATAGTCGTCATAAATAGGGCTTTATGTTTGAGTAACCAATGTAAAAACGTTTCATAGCAACGATAGAGTTTACTTGGGTCTGGCTTTTCAGATTTACTAACTTTAGTCCCTTTATCTTTAGGGAGTATAATAAAGAAGTAACATAACAGCGGGGTAACACATAAAGCTAATATCCAGCTTGTTAGTAAGGTAATAAGAATAACGAGTGAAATAGAGCGAGTATATTCGCCAGCAACATGTTCAGCCAACATCAATGGTAAGAAAAATAGAATAGTCGTAACCGATGAGCTCAGTAACGGAATAGCGAGTTCTTTACTACCTTGCAACATGGCATTATAGCGATCTACACCATCTTCTAATCGACGTTTGAAGTCTTCAGCGATAACAATACCATTATCAACTAATAAACCCAGCGATATAATTAGTGTCGCTAAACTCATTCGTTCGAGTTTCATGTCACTAAATTGCATTATACTTAGTGTGGTGAGCATAACAAAAGGCACGATAGCACCAACAATAAGACCGGTGCGTAAACCTAAAAATAAAATGACAACTACTAATACAATCGCCAACGTTTGTAATACATTAACAGAAACACCATTAATAGTCTTTTCTACTTGGTCTGCTTGATAAGTGGCAATTTCAAGGTTGTAGCCGATAGATAAACTTGATTCGATTTCATTGATTTTACTTAATACTTGAGGAGCATATTCTAAAAGATTATTTTCTGGCAACATCGAGATGGCAAAGAATATCGCTGATTGACCATTTAAGTAGGCAGTTTTATCTGGTGGATCGATAAAATCACGGCGTAAAGAAACAACATCCTTTAGTGCGATAAAATCTTCAGTATTAGGAATACTAATATAGGTATCACCAATATCCGCTAAGCTGTTGAAATTACCAGAGGGTTCAACAATAAAACTGATTGCTCCTGTGTTCACTTGGCCACCAGAGCGGACAATATTTTGTTTTTGTAATTCACTGATAAGTGATTGTGGAGAAATGCCTAACTGAGCAAGCCTCGCATTAGATGCTTCTAAGAAAATACGCTCTTCTTGTCGACCTAAAATTTCAATTTTTTTGGTACCTTCTACACCATACAATGTATCGCGAATATGCTGGGCAATATCATACATTTCACCCAGATCAAAACCATCAGCGGTTAGCGCTAAAGTAACAACGGATACATCACCAAACTCATCGTTAACAAAAGGAGTATGTGTACCTGAGGGCATCTTTTTATGTGCAGCGGTTACTTTATTACGTAGGTTTTGCCAAATATCATCAAGGTTAAAATAACGATCATAAATTTTAACGTGAATGATAGATATACCAGTAGCAGAGCTAGATTTTATTTCTTTGACTTGCGGTATTTTTCGTATTTCTTCTTCTAATTTTTTAGTGATTAACTGTTCTATTCTATCGGGTGCCATACCCGGAAAGGAGGTACTAACAATCGCTTCACGAATGGTAATAGTTGGATCTTCTTGTGCTGGTAATGTGAAGTAGGCAAAAAGGCCATTAACAAGTAATACCGTAATAATTAATAATACGCTTTTTCGGTAGGTAAAAGCTAGTTGAGTAATGTTCATCAAAATTCCACTTAATTAAAACGCTGTATGCTGTTATCTATTAAACTGACTTGTTGTCCATCACGTAAGAAGCTAACACCCGCTGTAGCAATAATATCGCCGTGCTTTAAGCCTGATGATATGAACACTTCATTTTTGAAAATATTTTCTGTCTGTACTTGAGTTTTAGTCACTTGCTGTGTTTCAGGATTATATACAAAAACATACGCTTTTTGTGCTAAGCCAGCACTTAATGCGGTTGCCGGGATAAGAAGAACGTCACCTTTATGGCCTGTTCTGCCAGTACCTAAAAAGGAGAACTCTACTTCTGCTGTCATGCCTGCACGCAGTAAGGGATTATCACCTTGTAATACTGCCGTTACTGGAAAAGCATTAGCAAATTCAGCGCGAGTACCTATTTCTGTAATTTGGCCCTGCATAGCTAATTCAGGTAAAGCTGGAAAATTAATAGAAAGAATAGTGTGCAATCGTAATTCTCGAATAAGGGTTTCAGGTACTAAGATATGAACCTCTAAGCCATGATTACCTTCAATTTCAAAAAGAGATTCTCCTGGTGATATTTGCTGAGACGGTTCAAATAAACGTTTGGTAATAATGCCGTCATAGGGTGCTAATAAAATACTATCTTGTAAATTTTTACTGGCAATATCTAGCTGCGCTTGGGCAACATCGGCAGCACTTTTACTAGCATCAAAAGTAGCCTTAGCATTATCAAAACCCGATTGTGACACAACGCCTTGTTTAAGTAGTTTTTCATAACGATTATAACTATTTTTAGCATCAATCAAGGTTGCTTTAGCTTGTTGGTATTGCGCTTGTGCAGATTGAAGTCCCAAATTAAAATTTCGCTGATTTAAGCGGGCAAGTTCTTGCCCTTTAACGACATCATTACCTAAATTTACTTCAATACTTTGAATTTTTCCTTGTACTTCAAAACTAAGTTTGGTTGCTTCAACGGGGGCAACAATACCAGACAGAGTACGGATTTGTTCAAAAGGAGATATTGCTACCTTTGTCCACATTATTGGACGAATTGGTTTAGTAATTTCTTTAGCTGATTCATTACACCCAACGAGTAATAGGGCAGTAACTGTAAAAAAAAATGTAAATAAGAGCGCGCGCATACGTCTTCCTTTAGGTTCTTTTGGCTAAGCAAAATGCAGGGATATCCCTATGAGTAAAGTTCATTTTGACTGAAATTTATAATTGGTACTACATAGTGCCGAATATTTTGGTACTATATAGTACCAAAGTCAACAATATATTTATAATAACGGCAATCTTAAATGGTTAAAGACAGTACTTTAGAACTAATGAAACTCAGCCCAAGAGGCCTTTTGATCTTAGATGCAGCCAAAAATCTTTTTTATCATAAAGGGTTTGATGAAACATCTTTAGCAATGATCATTAATGAAGCAGGCGGCTCAAGACGCTCTATCTATAATGAGTTTGGCAATAAACGAGGCTTGTTGATGGCTGTTGTTCAAAGACAAGTCAAAGTACAGTCTGAAATTTTGACTTTGATAAATCGAGAGCTGGATGCTAAGCAAGCACTTATTCAAGTGTGCTACAAGTTTGTACAAGGCATGTTATCAGCGGATTTGATGTCACTGTTTCGTTTAGTGGTACAACAAGTAGTGAAGTTCCCTGAACTGGGTGAGATGATTTATCAAAAAGGGCCGATGGCGGGTGTTATACCACTAGTTAATTATTTAACATGGTTGACTGATAAAAAAATAATAAAAATTAAAAATTATCACTTTAGTGCACAAATGTTGCTTGAAATGGCCAAAGGTCCATTACATACTCGAAGTTTATTATTACCAAATCAAAAAGTCAGCAATGAAGAAATCATGGATCAAGTAACTCAGGCTGTAGATATTTTTTTAAATGCGCACAGAATGTAAGACGATTGCATAAATAAACGACACTTGATGCCTGAGGATAGTGAACGAGTGAAAAACTTGTTGCTTACTGCAATAAGTTTCGTATAATGCTCTTCTTTAGCTCATAGCGAAAGTTAGTGAGTCACTAAATTGTTGAGCTCAACGGATTTATAATCCTCTGCATGGAAAGCATAAATATTTAAGTTATAAAAGTTAATATCAGCGTGATGAAATTAGTATATATGGCGATTGAAAAGTTGCCATTTTACAAGTAAGTCGCTGACTATTAAGTATTTAAGTTAGAAGTTGATATAATACTCTTAACACGAAATTTTAAGCCGCAGTGGTGGAATTGGTAGACACGCCGGATTCAAAATCCGGTTTCGAAAGAAGTGACGGTTCAAGTCCGTCCTGCGGTACCATATATAGAAAGCCCTGATTCGAAAGAGTCGGGGCTTTTTTATGTCCGAAAAATAAGTTTATAATAACTTAGTTATCAAACAGTATTAAAAAGGTTTTTACATGGCAGCTACAGCGCACGCACTCCATATATTGGTTAAGCACAAAGAAATAGCAGAAGATATAATTAAGCAGTTAGCTAAAGGTGCTAAGTTTCAAACATTAGCTAAAAAATATTCGTCATGTCCGTCTGGTAAAAAGGGCGGGGATTTAGGCGAGTTTAAACGAGGTCAAATGGTACCTCAGTTTGATAAAATAGCCTTTAAGGGCGCTATACTAGAGCCTCATCTCGTTAAAACTAAATTTGGTTGGCATGTAATTAAAGTACTTTATAGGACTTAAATTATAATCAGGATTTTTTTGACGGTACGTTTTTTAAACTCGCTTGCAAACACTGTTTGAAGGACGTGTTAATTCAAATCAGTCGTGCGATACAATATATAGAAAGTTCTGATTTGAAAGAGTAGGTTATTTGTTGTAAATTTAGTACCACGGTCGAGTTACTAGCTAGGTATATCAGACTGCCAAGGAACTTAACCATATCTATTTACTCGGCAGTATTCGTCATAAGCTTATTACTAAATACATTAGTGATTTTACTCTTCATTTGCTTTAAATAATTGTTGGCAATAAAAAAACTTCGTTTGTTATTGCGAGTAACTACATGCATAGAGTTATTTGTACTTTTAACTACTCTCACCTTTGTTGATAGCACCTTCCTAGCAAATCATTTTGTAGAGAAAAATATCATTTATCACATCAAGTTACTCAAGGTATTAAGTGGTTCGAGCCATTGTTTTTAGATGTTCAAGAATTAGAAATATGAACCATAAAAAGCTTATTAATCAAGACGAAAAAATCTAAACAGGTCAATAATATTTACACATTGACCGATTATAATGATGTTTATCATATAAGCGATAAAGTACCTGAAAATGGTCAGATTGAATTACTTGATTACGAAGATAAAAAGGTTTTTGATTACTTTTCTCTGAATGTAAATACCGAAAGCCTACCATAGGACTTCAATCAACAATTGACCATAAAGCTGAACAAGTTGTTTGAACTATATGAGAAGTTACTTGATAGATCATCGTTATAACGTTCCTGCAACCAAAAAATAATGATTATATATCCTTACAACTATTTATTTCATCTCCTTGATAAAAAATATCATTCAGTTTTACTACTAAAAAGATAAGACAAACTTGTCGACTCGCAATTATATTTTAATTATATTTTAATTATATTTTGACTTTTACGAACTTAATTTAGAGACAATATTTGAAATAGAAATTTAAAATATTAATTCGTAGTGGGAGAGTAATATTTTATCTAACTGACATTGCTAAGGGATTGATATGCACTGGCAAGACAAGCTAGTAATCATTTAGCTTTTTATGAGAACTCTTTAACTGTAGCGAACGATAATTATAACTGCTCTTTGTGCTTGTTTTTAAGATAATAATAGCTCTTTATAACTAAATTAGCTTTACCAATATCCACTTAACGAATAGTATTAATATTTTCGGTCTTTAAGTACGTATTGTTGGTCGCAGATATCGTTCACTTTAGTTTTTGATGATAAATTCATACCCATTTAATACAGCATAGGTTTAATGAGAAAACTATTATGATGAATGCCTTTAACATTATTAATAAGCTAAATCGGCGCCTGTTGTCTTATATTTTATTGTGTAGCATTTTCTTTTCAATATGTTCAACACTCATTCAACTATATAGTTCTTTTCAAAATGATTTACGATTATTAGAGCAACGTTTTGATAATATTGAGCAAAGCTATATTCCTTCAATTGCCACAAGTTTATGGGACTTTAATGAGCCTCTTCTTGCTGTGCAGTTAAAGGGTATTGTTGATTTACCTGATATACGTTTAGTTAAAATATCGAATGATTTTGATTACCAGCGTCAGTTGGGTCGAACTGATATAGATGCAGAAAAAGTAGTCGAGTACCCAATTAACTATTCAGATAATGTTGTTGGTAAGCTGACTGTTTATGCAGACTATCAAGAGATATACCAAATGTTATACCAACAAGCGGGTTTTATTTTATTGAACGAGTCGATAAAGATATTCCTACTAACTTTTTTTATTCTATTCATTGTTAATCAAATTATTACACGACATTTATTTCTTATTACTACGTACGCCCAGCAACTGGGTAGTCATAATTCAGAAGACGAGTTGACACTATCAAATCGTTATCAAACTAAGGATGAATTAGACGACTTAGTTGATGCGATCAATATCATGCGGATGAATCTAAACAGTGAAATTAGTAAGTTAGGAGATGCTGAAAATGCTTTATTGGCACTTAATGGTGATCTTGAAGTTAAAGTGCATGATAGGACCGCTATGCTTGCTAAAAGTAATAATCAATTACAGCAATCTTTTGATGATTTGACGCTAGCTAAAGATAAAATAGTACAATCGGAAAAAATGGCTTCACTTGGTCAGTTAGTCGCTGGTGTTGCTCATGAAGTTAATACACCATTGGGTATTTGTGTCACTTCAATTTCCGCACTAAAGGAACATGTTGATAGTTTACAGGCAGCTATCAGTAGTGAAACACTAACAAAATCTTTTCTAGTCAGTAAGTTAAATTTACTCACAGAATATGAACAAATTATAGAGCGTAGTTTGATTAAGTCAGTTGATCTGATTCGAAGCTTTAAATCAGTAGCTGTTGAGCAACACACAGATCCAGAAGTAAATATAAATTTAGCGAAACATGTCAATAATGTAGTCAATACCGTTAAAACTATATTTAAAACGAAAAATTACCGTATCAATATTGAGGTAGACGAAACCTTATGTTTGGTCACTTACCCTAGCGCCTGGAATCAAATTTTAACTAACTTTATGGTAAATTCACACATTCACGGTTTTGAAAACAGCCGAGAGGGTGAAATATCTATTCGCTTTATCCAAGAAAATGGCTATTTAACCTTGTTATATCAAGATAATGGTAAGGGCATTAGTGATGAAGTTAAGAATAAAATTTTTGAACCTTTTATTACCACTAAACGTGGTCAAGGTGGCTCTGGCTTAGGTTTGAATATTGTCTTTAATCTTGTCGATGCTAAATTAGGCGGCACAATAGATAATATTACAGTTGATAAAGGTGCATGTTTTAAAGTGATAGTACCGATTCATAGTTCATAGTATTTAGGAACGAATAGTGGTAAATAAGCAAAGATAACTATTGAAGCAACTTAAAAAGTACATATACCCATCACACTTCAAGATATAGATTTTAATACCTGATAATTGTCATTAATTCGGGTAGCTAAAATATCACCTATTGTGGGAAGTGTTTCGCTAAAGAACTCATCAATTTTATCTCTAAACTCTTTCGCTGTTGCAACGTATTTATTGTTTCTGACATGTTCATTCATCACTTTCCATAACCGCTCTATTGGATCCAAATTAGGACTATATGGCACAAGATAATGAAGGGCTATATTAAGTGCTTGAGCTTTACTTTTGACATCGTGTGAACGATGATATCCCGCACCATCTAAAATCACATGAATACGTTTATCGCTCTGACTATTAGCACGTAATTCCATAAAAAAGTGCTGAATAGTTTCACCGTTCACTTTATCGTAACGTTTCACTTGAGCGGCTGCTAAGTCATTTAAATTA
>CAJWZC010000031.1 GCA_913049915.1 uncultured Colwellia sp. | reverse complement strand
CCAGTTAACTTTTAAATTATCGACTCCGTTCTTACAACTCATCGGTTCGTTGCCTTTAAAGTTCTGACATCCCCAAAACTCACCTTTTTTACTCGAACGTAAAACCATTTCGGCATTACATTTCACACAAATTGGTATTATACTTTTGCATGACTCATTTAAGCATAATTTAAAACCAGGATAACGCTTTCGTGTCATTGGGCTTTCACATTTTGAACACGATTTTTCTTTATGATCACAAAGAGGAAAATAACAACAAGCATAAAAAGTACCATAGCTACTTGTCTGTTTTTTTAAAGTACCTGTTTCACACTTTACACAATTTATTTCATGCACACGTGTTTGACTTATCGTACTTTTAAATTCCTGACATTCAATACCATGGTCATCCACCAGCTCGTGAATAAACGAACTAGCATCGACCATATCGGCAATAATATAAACTCTGTCTTTAGCTCGCGTTAACGCCACATAAAATAATCGGCGCTCTTCTGCATGAGCAAAAGCTTCTTTTTTTGCCAGTAGTGCATCAACTAGCGCTGGTATTACTTTTTCAGAAGGAAAACCATGCACGCCTTTTTTTAATCCGATAACAATTACATAGTCAGCCTCTTTGCCTTTTGACGCATGAAAAGATTTGCATTGAATGTTTAATAAGGGGTATTGATTATTTAATCGGTTAATGTCAGTTGGCTTAGGTAACAAAAACCAAAAGCGCGCTAATAAATACACACTAGTCGGTTTACATACTTTCGCTGAAATAGCGACTAAAACATCATCAATAGCACCATTAGCCATTTCATCGATAATATTAGTTTTGTGTGAGTTGATTTGATGACCATCTCGTTTGAGTAGAGATACCGCTGGTGCTTGAACTTGTTTTAATGATTTTATCGTTTTAGCTATTTGTGCTGGATTTTTACTAATGAAATCTGTTGCGACTTTTCCTATTTGATTGTTAAAACGAAACGTTTGATCTAACACTGATTGGCTAGTCGCGCCAAAATAACCTGCAAATTTTGTCGTTAGGGCAAGATCAGCACCACTAAAACGATAAATAGCTTGCCAATCATCCCCGACAGCAAAAACCGAACACTCTTTACTATTATCTCGTAACGCTTTAACTAAACGCGCTCGAGGCTCTGATATGTCTTGAAACTCGTCAACCATGATATAACGCCACGGAGAATTAAACTGACCCGTTTGAACATACTCTAGCGCTTTATTAATCATATCTTCAAAATCAATAGCCGCGTGGGTTTTGAGGTGTTTTTCATAAGCGGCTAAAATAGGTTGAAGCAGCGCTAACCCTTTTTCAGTCTGTTTTGGAATAGCTGAATTAGCAATAACCTTATTCTTTAACGTGGTGTCTAAACAAGCCGCTTTATAAAGTCCAATAAGCTGACTAAATATTTTAGCAAGTACTGATATTCGGCCACTTTTAGCCAGTATGACGAATATTTGCTCTTGTGTTAACTGTTCAAACTGAGGTTGCTGACCTTTAGTTAACATTTCAACTTGAATTTTGCGCTCCATGATAGATTTCTTTAAGAAGCTAAGTAACTGTCCTTGTTTGTGCTGCGCATAAGTCAATTCAAGACAATCAGTTTCAAATTGACTATGGGTATTACGTTTCCACTGCATACTTTTATGGAATTCACCTTTATCTATATAAGGAGCAGTATCACCATTGTTATCTACCCCATAGTATTCAATATATATGTTTAACTGTGGCAGGAAGAAGTCAGGCTGATATTGCTTGCGTGATACTGTAGTAACATCATGAGCATAGTTAGCCTCATACTGATATTTTATACCATGAGTAAATAACCAATTAGCGATATAAAGCTCAGCAAAGCTTTTAATCTTCTCACCTTTTAAGCTGCGAATATCGTTATCATTATAGTACTGGTGGCGTTCACCCAAACTGTTGAAATCAAGGTCACTTCTTTCAACGTAATAGTACTTACTAAAATACTCAAGAATAAGTACTCGATACTGGCTATCGTCACAAATCAACTTTTCAAAATAGGTTTGAATCCATGTAGATTTTATTTTTTCATCTTCGGCAAATACCGATAAGCTAGGTTTTCTGCCTTCAACTTGAGCAATGATAGTTAGCCCTAAACTATGAAAAGTGGTCGCACTAACTTTATCAGTTTGCAATTTATCACTTATTCGTTCATCCATTTCATTAGCCGCTTTACGACCATAGGCTAATAATAATATTTGCTCACTACTTGCCTGTTGGCTATTTAATAAATAGCCAGCTCGACCCACCATTACACTGGTTTTTCCAGTACCCGCGCCAGCGAGTAATAAATTATTATCATTATCGATAATACAAGCCCTGCGCTGACATAGTGTTAAAGGGTTTGATTCGACCTTGTCAAAAAAAGTTTGATACCTTAACAGCTGTTTTTCGATATAACTTTCACGACAATCAGTAACACCCTGCGCTTGCCAGTGTTGATAATATGTCAGCCATTTTAATTTTTTAGTTATACTTGTCTGTGATTTACTTAACTTGCTTGAGTTAAGCCACGGGAACCAACGTTTACATTCTGGATTTACCGCCAATTGAATACTTTCAATTGTTGATTGGCGTAAATATCGATGAGTAGTAATTTTTTCTATGGTGGTGAGTAAAGTATCAACACGTTTAATGTTGGCATTTGCCCAAAGCTGTTCAAAGCTGTTTTTATGTAGTCGCTTTGAATTGTAGCTAAGCATTGTAAAAATATAATTTTTTTTTGCTGTTTTAAATGAAAGGATTTGTCCAAAGAAACTTAGATGAAAAACAGGTGGGACAGTAAGTTCTAGCCATTGAAATTTTATCAGCCGATTTTCAACTTCAACAACTAGCCCACTATCAGTTATTTTTATTACTGTTGGGATACCAAAAAAACAGCCAAAAATACTTGAAGAGATATATTTCATTTATAATGATAAACCTAAATACGAAAAGGAAACAAACAAGAGAATGATCATTCTATCATTAGTATTGTATTTAGGTAAAAATGAAGTGACTCACTTGTATTCAATACTACCAATTAACGTTCAGGTAGCAGCTTTATTATACTTTACTGTAAGTCTTACTTCCGTATGCGTTGATGCATAACAATAAATAAACAATACAATACAATACAATGCTGTACTGTGTTGTATTGAATAACACATAAAAAGTATTGTCTAAGCTAACGTATTTACCCCGTCATATAAATAGTTAAGATAATCTTGTGCTACGTCTCGCCATAAGAACTTTGCAGCAAGGGCATTTTTAGCAATTACGTCCCATGCTTTACTCTCTTTATTTTTCTGGCTAAGCAGCAAATGAAAACAACTTAGCATGTTTTCAGCTTGTTGCAGCGGATTATCACCACTAAAAGTAAAGCCATTTTGATTATGAATAATAGTGTCACTTAAACCACCAACACTGTGGGCTAAGCACGGCTGTCCTGCTCGCATAGCTAACATTTGACTGATACCACAAGGTTCAAAAGAACTTGGCATTAAAAAGAGATCTCCTGAGCTATACATACTTTCTGATAACGCTTCAGAGTAACCTTTAAGGAATATAAAATTAGTGTGTGTCGATGCAACCTCTGATAAAAAGCTTTCTAATTTTTTGTCACCGCTACCTAATAAAATAAACACGCCATCATCACCCAGCGTCTTTAATAATTGTGCTAAAGCAGTTTCGCCGTTTTGCATTACTTGTTGAAAAAGTCTCACTTTTTGGTCAGTAATACGCCCTACTGACGTTAAGACTAAAGGGGCTTTTTTATACTTTTTTAAAGACAGCTGTTTTAATCGGGTTAAAGCAATTAAATGGGCGTTATCAACCAAAGGCTTATCTGCCAGCCACTTCATCACTTCGTTTTCAGACAGTGTCATTAAATCTTTCAAGTTGAGAGAAGTACTCACCTGTTCATCGTCAGTATCAGGATACTCACAACCATTTAATATGCCGTGTAAGCGCTTGGAGTCAGCCGCATGACGTAAGTCGTTTTCTAATCC
This sequence comes from uncultured Colwellia sp., assembly GCA_913049915.1. Lineage (GTDB taxonomy): Bacteria > Pseudomonadota > Gammaproteobacteria > Enterobacterales > Alteromonadaceae > Colwellia. Next base: position 35,016 of record CAJWZC010000031.1, on the reverse strand, counting down.
TTCTCCGCCAAAATATCCTTGTTCTACAATACTAGGTAATAATATTTCTTTTGCGTAAGTAGGTGAAACAGCATGTACTTTATCTGATAAGTTAATACCTGAACGCATTGGATTAAAGCAATGATGATAACGGGGATCATTAATTTGGTTGTGATCAAAGGCTAAATGTGGAAACCAAGCCTTTAACGACGATTCATCACCATCAAGGGGTCTGATACCTTGTAACGCTAAATTATGGATAGTGTAGACAGTTTTTATCGCTTGTAATGCTTGATATTCTGGATCATAGGCGCGCAATAGTGACACCATAGCGGTATGCCAGTCGTGCAGGTGTAACACATCAATTTTACCAAAAACATCACTAACTATAGCTTTAGCCACAGCAACACTAAATAGAGCAAACTTAGTGGCGTCAGAAGCAAAGGGTCTATTATCAGGGTCATCACAATAAATACTACCTTCACCACCAATGGCAAATAATGGGTGCTCTATTACCCATTGAGTTACTCGATTAGTAACATTTTTAGCAGGTACTTTGAAAATTTCAATAGTTTGCTCTTGGCCACCAAACATCAGGTGTAATGAAGTGATATGTTGAGCACCCAAAAGCTTAGAAAAATGGCCATAGCCTGGCATAACAACATCAACCTGTTGGCCAATGTTAGCTAAAGCGACCGGGATATCTCTTACCACATCACCAATACCGCCAACTTTACCACCAGGTAAAGCATCATTTTCTGCAGCAGCCATTAATATTTTCATTTTATCCCTTTCGCTATGTTCAAAAGTTTCTGAATTATTGTCGTAATGTATCGTCGTTAGCGTTCAAAGTGCAGGATTTTAGTAGGAATTAAAGTGACTTTAGGCAAGGGAAATAATTTAACCATAGTCATGCTATGGTTTAAGTATTTAACTCTATAAAATCATTTTAAATCCATGATAAAAGCGTTTGAACAACATAACGCCATCGTTGCTGTGATCTATAGTAGGTCAACTATTATAAATCACAGCGCCTTGCATTAAAATTGCTCAAGTACGCTCAAACCTATATCTTCATTAATAACGGCTATAACATGTACTTATGATAGTTAATTATCATTGTATGATGATTAAGTGATCACGTCAGGCTTTTCTCTACCGGTAAAGCGTTTAATACCTGCCAAGGTATCGGCTACTTGAATTAATTCGCTTAACGCTTCTTGGGTATCTTGCTCTAATAGTTCAGCATTATTTTGGTAACAATCAAGATATACCCTTAACGTTGCTCCTTGTGTACCAGTACCTGAAAGCCTAAAGACAATGCGCCCACCATTGTTTAAGTAAACTCGAACACCTTGCGCGGTAGTTTTACTGTTATCGACGGGATCAATATATTGAAAATCATCCGCAGATTCTATGGTAAGTCCAGCACTTTTACTATCCAAAAAAGTCTGACCAGGTAATGAAGGTATTTTTTCTTTTAATTGGCGGATCATCTCTTGTGCGTCAGCACTGTCTACTGCTTCGTAATCATGGCGGGTAAAGTAATCACGACCATACTTCGCCCAATGATTCCTGACAATATTACTGACAGGCTGTTTTTTTATAGCAATTAAGTTAAGCCAAAATAATACTGCCCATAAACCATCTTTTTCTCTGACATGATCAGAGCCAGTACCAAAGCTTTCTTCACCACATAAGGTGATTTTTCCTGCATCTAATAAATTACCAAAAAACTTCCAGCCAGTCGGTGTTTCATAACAGGGTATATTCATTGCTGTCGCTACCCGATCTACCGCTCTACTTGTCGGCATTGAACGCGCAACACCTGAAATTCCCTTTGAATAAGCGGGAATACAATCACTTTGAATAAGCGGGAATACAATCAGCATTAGCTGTTAATATTGCTAAACTATCACAAGGATTGATGTAAAAGTTTTTACCTAAAACCATATTTCGATCACCATCACCATCTGAAGCGGCACCAAAATCAAGAGCATCATCTCCGTGTAATAAATTAACGAGCTCATGGGCATGGACTAAATTTGGGTCTGGATGTCCACCACCGAAATCGGTTAATGGAATACCATTAATTACCGTACCTGCAGCCGCACCTAGTCGTCGTTCGAGGATCTCTTTTGCATAAGGGCCATTAACCGCATGCATCGCATCAAAACATAATCGAAAATCATCTTGTTTGAACAGACTCTTCATCGCATCAAAGTCAAACATTGATTCCATCAAATCAGCATAATCAATAACGGGATCAATAATGTCAATTTGAGTCTGCGCTATCTGCACGCTACCTAATTGATCAAGTTCAACATCTTCTGCATCAATAGTTTGATAGTGGGTAATAGACAATGTTTGCTGGAAAATTTCATCAGTCAATTTTTCTGGCGCTGGCCCGCCATTTTCACCATTAAATTTAATACCAAAATCTTCGTCTGGTCCACCTGGGTTATGACTGGCCGATAAAATAATACCACCACAGGTTTGATGCTTTCTAATCACACAAGAAGCTGCTGGTGTCGATAAAATTCCGCCCTTACCCACCAATATACGAGAAAAACCGTTAGCAACTGCCATTCGAATGATAACTTGTATCGCTTCGCGATTATAAAAACGTCCATCGCCACCTAATACCAAGGATTTACCAGCACAGGGAGCAATGGTATTAAAAACAGCTTGAACAAAGTTTTCTAAATAGCCCACTTGTTGAAATTGGATAACTTTTTTACGTAAACCAGAAGTACCAGGTTTTTGATCATCAAATGCTTGGGTTTTAACGTCTTTCTTTGTATTGTTTTTCATCATTTATCCTTAAAAATAATTATTATTTATAGCTAATAATTAGTGATTATCCTGCCATTCAAAAATCATGGTCGCTAGTGGTGGAATAGCTAATGACAGTTGATTAGGTTGACCAGCATAAGGTTTGTTTTGTGAGCTAACACCGCCGCTATTACCAACATTACTACCGCCATACTTGACGCTGTCAGTATTTAAACACTCTCGGTAATAACCAGGTAAAGGCACACCGACACAATAATTATCGTAACTGGTAGGCGTAAGATTAACGACAACTAAAGCAGGAGCAGTGCCTGCTCGTCCTTTACGTAAATAGATTAAAATGGATTGTTCACTATTTTGTGAGTCTAACCACTCAAAACCGTTGCTGTCACAGTCCATTTCATACAAAGCTGGAATGTTACGATAAGTATGATTAAGATCTTTTATCAAGTCTTGCACACCTTTATGGCTATCGCTTTCCAGTAAATGCCAATCTAAACTTTGATCGTGATTCCACTCATTACGTTGAGCAAATTCACAGCCCATAAAGAGCAATTTTTTACCAGGATGCGTCCACATAAAACCGTAATACGCACGTAAGTTGGCAAATTTTTGCCAGTCATCGCCTGGCATTTTATTAAGCATTGAACCTTTACCATGCACAACTTCATCATGACTGATGGGTAAAACAAAATTTTCACTAAAGCTATATACCAAGCCGAATGTCATTTCGCTGTGATGATGTTGACGATAAATAGGATCGCGCTCCATATATTTCAAGGTATCATTCATCCAGCCCATGTTCCATTTGAAGCCAAAGCCTAAACCTCCGCTATCTACCGGTTTCGAAACCCCAGGCCAAGCAGTTGATTCTTCTGCAATCATCATCACACCCGGGTGTTTTAAATAGGCACGGCTATTAACTTGCTGCAATAATTCGATAGCCTCTAAATTTTCTCTTCCGCCGTGAATATTAGGAAGCCACTCTCCTGCTTCTCGGCTGTAATCTAAGTACAACATTGAGGCAACGGCATCAACACGTAAGCCATCAATATGGAATTGATCGAGCCAGTAAATGGCATTACTGATCAAATAACTTTTTACTTCTGCACGGCCATAGTTATAAATAAGTGTTTGCCAATCAGGGTGAAAACCTTTGCGTAAATCTTCGTGTTCATACAAGCATGAGCCATCAAATTTTCCGGTGCCATGTTCATCGGTAGGAAAATGTCCAGGGACCCAATCGAGCAATAAGCCGAGTCCTGCTTTATGGCAACAATCAACAAAATATTTAAAATCATCGCTGCTACCAAAGCGTGACGTAGGCGCAAACAAACCTATTGGTTGATAACCCCAAGAGCCGTCAAAGGGGTATTCACTAACGGGCATCAGTTGAAGGTGGGTAAAGCCCATTGCTACTGTATACGGTATCAATTGCTCCGCTAATTCACGGTAGGTTAAATAACTCGGTGAATGCTCTTTTGAAGAGTTATGCTCTCCATTTCTTTTCCATGAGCCTAATTGTACTTCGTAAATAGATACCGCACCTTGATAATAATTTGGTGAAGTCGCTCGTTCACTCATCCACTCGTCATCTTGCCATTGGTAGGCACTACTTTTAACTACTTTTGTCGCAGTTCCTGGTGAATTCTGCATTTCAAATGCGTACGGATCTGCTTTTAATGGTTGAATATATCCATTTTTATCAGCTATTTCGTATTTATAACTCGCATGAGCAACAATGTTAGGGATAAAAATTTCCCAAACACCAGCCGCTGGATGTTTGCGCATGACATGACGTCTCCCATCCCAAAAGTTAAAATCACTCACTACTGATACACGCGTAGCATCGGGGGCCCATAAAACAAAATGAACACCTTTAACATTATCGATTAAACGCTCGTGGGCGCCCATCCATTGGTAGGTTTGTTCGTGAGTACCTTCACAAAAGAGGTAAAGATCATCCAAATTTATCATGGATGGGTATCTATATGGATCTTCTATAACGACTATATCGCTTTTATAAGAAACACGTAAATGATAGCTAAAAGCATTACGTCGACGTCCTAGTTTACTTTCAAAAAGACCAGCTTGATCAACACAATCAAGTACAGCGACTAATTTATTAGTTTTACTATCGATAACCTCGACACTGAGAGCTTCGGGTAAAAAGACTCGAACAACTAACCCACTCTCAGTTGGGTGCTTATGCATCCCCAATACTGAAAAAACATCTTGATGTTTCGCATTAATGATTGCTGAAACGTCTTCATTAGCTAACAAGCTTGTTGCTTGGTTATTCATTATATTTTCCTAGTATATCGTTCAAACGGCCTAGCACTTGAAATAATACGCGCCCTATTAAAGTGAATCAATACTGAGCTAAGCAAGGTAACTGCATAGGTGCTGAAATTACCCTGCTCGCTAAATAGTACTGATGTTGTTAGCGCTTATTTATTTTTTGCTTCAAGAGCGGAGATCATATCTAGTGTTACTAAAACCACACCTTTACTAGTAACCCTAAAACCATTAGCACGGTCATCGTCATGATTTATGCCGATCTCCATACCCTCAGGAATAACACAACTTCGGTCAATGATGGCTTTTTTAATTTTACAGCCTCGATTTATAATTGCCGCCGGTAATATTACCGATTCGTCAATGTCACAAAAAGAATTAACCCTAACTTTTGAGAATAACAATGAACGTTTTACCGTAGAGCCCGAAACAACTACGCCACCAGATACCGTAGAATCAATCGCTATGCCACGTCGTTCTTCTTGGTCAAATACAAATTTTGCGGGTGCTGTTTGTTCCTGATAAGTCCAAATAGGCCAATTTTCATCATACATATCAAGTTGCGGCTTAGGTTCAACTAATTCCATATTAGCTTCCCAGAACGAGTCTAACGTACCAACATCGCGCCAATACGGTTGTTTATCACTATCGGGATCTTTAAATGGAAAGGCAAAAACACGATGAGATTCAATAATACCCGGTATGATATCATTACCAAAATCACCACTTGACCCTTCTTTAGCAGCGTCTTTTTCTAATTGCTCAAACAAAAATTCGGTATTAAAAACATAGTTTCCCATTGAAGCTAAAGTAATACCGGGTTTACCTGGTACTTCTGATGGATTTTCTGGTTTTTCATCAAAGCGGCAAACACGGCTTTGTTCATCAACGGTCATAACACCAAAAGATCCTGCAGCCTCCTCAGTAGGTACTTCAATGCAGCAAACCGTCATGTCAGCTTCATTAGCTACATGTTTTGCCAATAGAGGACCATAATCCATACGGTAAACATGATCACCCGATAAAATCATCACATATTTAGGTAATTCATGTCTGATGATATCGATATTTTGAAAAACCGCATTTGCCGTCCCCAAATACCAACCTTCACCTTTTTGCTGCGATGCTGGTAGTATTTCAATAGACTCACCTAACTCTTTTTTGAAATGTCCCCAACCTCGGTTTACATGACGTATAAGAGAGTGCGACTTATATTGAGTAGCAATACCTATTCGTCGGATACCTGAGTTGATACAGTTTGATAAAGGAAAGTCAATAATCCTAAACTTACCACCAAAAAAAGTTGCTGGTTTTGCTCTTCTGTCCGTTAATTCAAATAATCGTGAACCTCGCCCACCGGCTAGAACAAGTGCATAGGTATCTTTCGTTAAATTACTGATTCTTCTTTCTTCATACTTGGGCATAATGCCTCCTTTACAAATATTAATTAACGTACAACAAAAACAAATGTTTACTTCTTTACCCTGAATTCAAGTTATTTAGCTTTAAATTATAAAACTAAAGTTTCCAGATCTCATCTCGATACTGTCTAATCGTATGGTCGCTTGAAAAAACACCGCTGGCCGCTGTGTTTAAAATACTCATTTTGGTCCACAGAGTTTGATCTTTATACACTTTATCAACGCTGCGCTGTGCGTTAAAATAACTATCAAAATCATATGCAGTTAACCACATATCATGGGGGTCACGAATAGTATTAATGATTGAATCAAAAATGCCTGGTTCGAATAAATTAAAGTGACCACTTTCTAATAAGTGCATTACCGCTGATAACACCTCAGAATTAGCAATAATCTCATTTGGTTGGTAATTTTCAAGAATAGACGGAATTTCATCAGCTTGAGCACCGAATAGGAAAAAGTTTTCCGCTCCAACCGCATCTCTAATCTCTATATTTGCACCATCTAAGGTACCTATAGTTAACGCACCATTCATCATAAACTTCATGTTTCCGGTACCAGAGGCTTCTTTACCCGCTGTAGATATTTGCTCAGACAAATCAGTCGCGGGACAAATAACTTCCATGGCCGAGACATTGTAATTAGGAATAAAAGCGACCTTGAGATATTTAGACGCTTTTGGGTCTAAATTAATGGTATCTGCTACATTATTAATTAATTTAATAATCTCTTTCGCCATCACATAGCCAGGAGCTGCCTTTCCACCAATGAGCACACAGCGTGGTGTAATGTTAGCGGTATCACCTTTTCTAATTCGGTCGTATAAACCGATGACATGTAAAATATTAAGTAACTGACGTTTGTATTCATGAATACGTTTAACTTGTACATCAAACATCATATCAACGTCAAACTTCACGCCGGTTGCACGTTCAACATAGTCTACTAAAACAGCTTTATTTGCTTTTTTACTGTCTTGCCATTGTTTTTGAAAAGTCTTTTCTTCAGCAAATTTACGCAATGAAGATACCTCTGAAAAATCAGCAACCCATGATTTCTTAATTTTACTCGAGATGAGTTTAGCGAGACTTGTGTTGCAATGTGATAACCAACGACGAGGGGTAACACCATTCGTTTTATTATTGAATTTTTCAGGCCATAATTGATAAAAATCGTTAAATAGTCCAGCCTTTAATAGTTTGGTATGTAAGGCAGCAACACCATTAACAGAGTAACTTCCCACAATAGCTAAATGCGCCATTCTCACTTGTGGTTCATGTCCCTCTTCAATTAATGACAACGCTTGTTGTTTTTCAGAATCACCCGGCCAGGCGACCGCTATCTGGAGTAAAAAACGTGCGTTTATTTCATAAATAATTTCTAAAATACGTGGTAACAAGTTTTCAAATAATCTAACTGGCCACTTTTCTAGCGCTTCGGGTAATAAGGTATGGTTGGTATAAGCCATAGTTTTTGAGGTGATGTTCCACGCGTCATCCCACGCAATAGCATAATCATCCATTAGGATACGCATCAATTCAGCAACAGCGATACTAGGGTGCGTGTCGTTTAATTGAAAACTATTCAGTTCAACAAACTTGTCGAAATCATTACCCTCATTTTCAACGTAACTATTGATGGTATCTTGCAAAGAGGCTGAAGATAAAAAGTATTGTTGACGTAGGCGAAGTTCTTTACCATTTTCACTGCTATCGTTTGGATACAATACCATAGTAATTTGCTCGGCGAGATTTTTTCTAGCAACCGATTCGGTATAACTGCCTGCGTTAAATTCATCAAGATCAAATTCATCTGTCGCTTCAGATTTCCATAACCTTAAGGTGTTAACGATGCCATTTTGATAACCAGGAATCGGCATATCGTAGGGTATGGCAAGAACATCATGGGTATTATTCCATTGTCGGTATTGCTGCCCACTTCGCTTAGTAATCACGTCTACCTGACCAAAAAATTTAACTCTAATGGCTTTTTCTGGGGCGGCTATTTCCCAAGGGTTGCCATTACGTAACCAATTATCTGGGTGTTCAACTTGGTTTCCATTTTTAATTTGTTGATTAAACATACCGTATTCGTAACGAATGCCATAACCAATAACAGGCAAAGATAAACTTGCACAGCTATCTAAAAAACATGCTGCTAAACGACCTAAACCACCGTTACCTAAGCCGGCGTCATGCTCTGATTGTTCTACATCTTCTAAATTACAACAATAGCCTTTAAGTGCTTCGCGAACAGTGTCATCTAAATCTAAATTCAAAATGGCATTATTAAGAGTTCGTCCCATTAAAAACTCTAAGGAAATATAACCAACACGGCGTTGATGACCTCTAGAAGCACGTGTTTTTCTCCATTGGTCAACTAAACGATCACGAATGGTGATGGCAAGTGCGTTATAAAGATATAAGTGCGAGGCTTGAATCTTGTCACGACCTAATGAAAAGTGAAAATGTCGGGCTAAATCTTCTCCAAAAGTATCTTCATTCATTAAAACACTACTATCAGATGTAGTGATTTCACAAAGGGGGGCTGGTTTATTCATTAATCGATTAATCCTATGCTTGTATCAATAATTAGTTATAAACGATCGTTTAATAAAACAATCGTTGAAAAGGGAGCCATGGTAACTATTCGTTCTGCTGGAATAAGGCGTACTTCGGTTTGCTCGACACTCGCAGTGGTATCGATTATCACCTGCCAATGCGCTATGGCATCTATCTCAGGTAATTGAAATGCTATTGGCTCTTTTCCTGCGTGAAAAAGGCATAAAAGTACAGGTGTGGAAGGCTCTTTTTCTTGTATCAAATACCCTAATGTCGACGCATGATGAGAATGCCAATCTTCTTTTCTCATGGCGTAGCCTGACGAATGGAACCAAGTAATATTGACCGCAGCCTCTTTATCATCATTATGAATAAAACGGTCATGGGCAAACATCGGATAACGTTTTCTTAATTGCGTTAAACTAGTAAAAAAAGCTTTTAATTCATCGGCGTGTAAGGCATTGTCGTCCCAATCTAACCAATTTATTTCATTATCTTGACAATAAGCATTATTGTTACCTTTTTGACTACGCCCTATCTCATCACCAGCAAGTAACATAGGTACGCCTTGAGAAAGCATTAGCGTTGCCAACATATTTTTTATTTGTCGTAATCGCAGCGCTAAAATGTCTTTATCGCTTGTTTCACCTTCAACACCATGATTATGTGCAAAGTTATCCGAATGACCATCACGATTATTTTCGCCATTAGCTTCGTTATGGCGATCTTGATAACTCACTAAATCATGTAAGGTATTTCCATCGTGACTACAAAGAAAGTTGATACTGGCAAAAGGCTGACGACCACTGTGCTCAAAAATATCACTTGAGCCATGAATTCGCCGTGCAAATTCAGGTAATATTCCTTGATCACCTCGCCAATAACGTCTGATGGTATCGCGATAGCGATCGTTCCATTCAGACCAGGGTGATGGAAATCCACCTAATTGGTAGCCACCAGGGCCGATATCCCAAGGCTCAGCAATAACTTTTACACTATTAAGTACGGGGTCTTGTAAAATAGCATCTAAAAAACCATTACTCTTATCAAACCCATGTACTTCACGACCTAAAATGGTGGCTAAATCAAACCTAAAACCATCGACACCCATCACTTGAACCCAATAGCGTAAACTGTCCATAACCATTTGTAATACGCGAGGGTGACTAATATTTAAGGTGTTTCCACAGCCAGTATCATTGATATAATAACGCGGCTCAGTAGGATTTAAACGGTAATAAGAATAGTTGTCTATGCCTCTAAAACTTAAAGTAGGTCCTAACCAATTTCCTTCGCAGGTGTGGTTGTAAACCACATCAATGAGTACTTCAAAACCGGCTTGATGAAGTTCATCAACCATACGTTGAAAATCTTTTATTTGATGCTGATTTAAATAATCTTTATGAGGAACAAAAAAGGCAAGAGAATTATAACCCCAGTAATTAGAGAGGTTTTTATCTGCTAAAAACTGTTCGGAGATGAATTGCTGAACCGGTAGCAACTCTATAGTAGTAATGCCCATAGCGCGATAATGAGCAATCATCGATGCATGACTTAATCCTAAAAAAGAACCACGTAAGTGTTTAGGAACTTTTGGGTTAAGTTGAGTTAAACCTTTAACGTGGCCTTCGTAAATAACCGTGTTTTTCCAAGCAATTGGCTTTCTTGGTAAAAGAGGAGCAGATGGGTCCATCACAACCGCTTTAAACATTATATCGGCATTATCTCTATCATCAAATGATAAGTCTTGTTTAGGATCATTTACGTCATAAGCGAAGTGACGATCTGACCATGAAAAGCTGCCTGCTAATGCCTTTGCATAAGGGTCTAACAATAATTTATGATGATTAAAACGATGACCAAGTTCAGGACTATAAGATCCATAAACCCGATAACCATACACTAAACCTGCTTTAGCTCCTTTGAGAAAGCCATGCCAAATATTATGTTCACACTGCGGTAAAACAAAGCGTTGTAACTCTTGGCGACCGTGCTCGTCAAAAATGCACAGCGCTATTTTTTCTGCATGCGCTGAAAAGATAGCAAAATTAACACCTGTCTCATCAACAGTTGCACCTAATGGATAGACTTTTCCTGGCTCTATTCGATATTGTTCCATGTTTCTCCAATAACTATCGGTTAGTAGCAATCAATGGTTGATTGTTACTTGGTTAAAAACAAAATATTGGAAGCGCTTTCAACCAAGGTAAACTATTAGAAAATAAACCGCAATAAAATAATAGTATGTAAATTATTAGTCATTTAAAGGCTAGTATTTACTACACTATTTTCACTACCAAATTCATTAGCTAGGTATTGATCGGCTTTATAATCGTTTTCCCACTCGGAATTATTTAAGAGGTAACGAAAGTGAAATGTTTGCCCTTTAGGCAGCCTGACCTTGGTTTTAAAACTCTTCGTTTTTTTATTAAACTTCATTTCAATGGCTTGCCAGTCGTTAAAATCACCTACCAGCATCGCTGTTGTTACGTCGTTTCGATTAAATTCAAAGGTCACTTCCGCTTCATCTTTCGTCTTAAAAAATTTCTTTGTTAGCATTGTTATTCTCCATTAATCATGTACTAATCAACTTTACATTACTGATTTCGCTTTATTTCAATGCAAAATATTGCAATATTGCTCTAGTAATGCGCGTTTACGTTTTAAAATAATCATTTTTTGTTACGACATGATGAAATAGCATAAATCAAGCCGGATATAAAAAACTAATCGATGTCAGTAGCGTAATGATAGTCTTCGCTTGAATGACCATATTACTCATGTTGTAAAAAAACAACATATTTGAATTTTATACGGATAAAAGTATGTATTAAAACTTTATATGCTTTAATTCTAACCTAAAAATTGTTAAAATTACAATTAAATGTAATTTTATTTCATAATTAAAAAGGGATATTAATGAATCTCATTAAGCAGTTAGCCGAATTAGTGGGTTTTCACTCAAGCTACAGGGGAGCGTTTGGCGATAAAGTGATCGCTAAAGACCAAGCAAGACGCGTATTATTAGCAGCAATGGGCTTCGACTTAGATGACGAATCGTTAACTCAAGCTATTACGCTATTAAATCAAAAGCAATGGTTAAATATATTACCCGCCGTTCATATTATTAAACTTGAAGAACAACAACAAGATATAAAAATTAGTTTACCAAGGACAGAAAGTTTATTACTGCATTGGAAGATTACTCCTGACTTAGAGAATAAATATGAAGATGGGTTAGACAATGAAATTTCCGGATCTGTCGAGATAAATAGCCTACAACCCATTGACGAGATAGATATTGACCAAACACATTATTATCAATATTTATTACCCTTACCGGTACTAGAACAAGGTTATTATCAACTGAATATCAGCACCGATAAGATTCAGGCCAACTGCCCGCTGATTAGCACACCAAAAATGTGTTACAGCCCTCAAAAATCTTCAGTTAATAAAATGTGGGGGTTTACCGCACAGTTATATTCTTTACGTAGTAACAGTAATTGGGGCATGGGTGACTTTACCGATTTATACAACCTTGTTGAAACATCAGTAACACAACAGGCATCAACAATAGGGTTAAACCCACTGCACCCGCTTTATCAGCAAAATCCTGCCCACAGAAGTCCTTATTCACCATCAAGCCGTTGTTTTTTAAATATTCTTTATATCGATATAACTAAAATAGCTAACTTTGAAAGTTGTGAATTGGCAAAAAATACAGTTCATAGCGAAATTTTTCAACAAAGTATTGTCGCTGCCAAAGCAAGTGAATTAGTTGACTACCCAGCAGTCGCTAAACTCAAATATGAAATTACCGAAATATTATTTAAAGATTTTGATGAGAATAGAAAAAATTTATACCCATTAATGTCAGCTGAGTTTAACGATTTCAAACAAAAACATGGGAATGACTTGCATATTTTTGCAACGTTTGACGCATTAAATGAACATTTTAATTTAGCAAGTGACAATGTTTATGGTTGGTCTGATTGGCCGATAAAATTTCAAGACCCCAATAGTGCTGACGTATCTCAATTTCAACTATCGCACGCCACACGTATCGACTATTTTTGCTTCTTGCAATGGATAGCACACACACAATTAAAAAGCGTGACTCAATGCGCCAAAGATAAAGGCATGGCTATTGGTCTATACCTCGATTTAGCTGTTGGCTGCGATGGCTCTGGCGTTGACGTATGGTCTGACAAAGCACTTTATGTAGCTGGTGCATCTATCGGCGCACCACCCGATGGTATGAATCCACTGGGACAAAACTGGGGATTAACGCCTATCAACCCTATTGTATTAAAAAAACAAGGCTACCAACCCTTAGTAAAGGCGCTTCGTAGTAGTATGCAATATGCAGGTGCTTTACGTATTGATCATATACTAGGTTTAATGCGTCAATATTGGGTAGCACCTGGTATGGAAGCGGATGAAGGCGTTTATATTAGTTTTCCTTTCGATGATATTTTAAGAATTATTGCCCTCGAATCTAGTCGTAATAACTGTATTGTCATAGGAGAAGACTTAGGTAATGTACCCGAGGGATTTAGTGAGACTATTCAAAACTCTGGACTTCTATCATTCAAAGTTATGTTTTTTGAGCGATGGGAATCAGGCTTATTTAAGCGACCAGAAAATTTTCCTGTTCAATCAATTTCAACTATTGCAACGCATGATACCGCAACGTTATCTGGCTGGTGGCAAGGGCGAGATTTAGTATGGCGTGAACAACTTAACCTTTATCCTAATGAAGAAGCTGGTCATGCAGATAGAAGCTCGCGCGCGGGTGAACGACAAAACCTTATTGCTGCGTTAGAAGATTTGAAAGTGATAGACATAAGCAAAGCGCCACAACAAGAGCCTGCCTTGATGAATACTGAACTCAGTGTTGCGGTACAAAAATATTTGGCTACTTCGTCTAGCCATATACAGCTCATTCCACTAGAAGACGCCCTAGAAATACCAGAACAAGTAAATATTCCTGGCACTATTGATCAGCACCCTAATTGGCTTCAAAAATTACCGATTATGTTAGAAGATTTTTGGCAAGTAAATTCGGTACAGGAAATTGTTCAAGCAATGAAAGAGGCTAGACCTAATTAGCTAAAACACTGTACTTATATAAGAATGAATATTTCTTCTATTCAATAGGTTAAATGCTCATTATTATGAAGTTCATGTGTTAAGCGTAAGTTAATATATATCTAAAGGTTGTTAAGGCATTTTCTATAAGGGCCTTAACATTCTTCTATCACACTTACTCAAAAGCTGTATCAGGATAGCTGCATCGAGTAATACGAATTGATTTATCTTGTACCAATTACATTAAGTTTGTGATGTAGAACTTTTGAGTTATTTCATTTTTATAAGCTTAGAAAACACGATGTCATTCAGTACTATTCAGTAAATAAAAAATAATTAATCCCTTGTTATATATAAATAAAAATTAATATTAATATTATACAGAGTGACATTATGAACCAGACAACTATCCTCTATCACGATTATGAAATCCTTTATGAATTTAAAAGGCTGGATGAATATTTCTCTCATAGGCTCACACGTAAAGTAACATCTTTAATTTATTACTGTTTTTCTAATAATATACAGTGCAAAAATTAATTACTACAGATGTTAGTACACTTAAAAAATCAATGTAAATTACATTACTCAACTACAATATTTCCTATTTTAGATTAACAAAGTTCCGACAAGGTTTTGTATCTAGTTCTTTCAAGTTTGTATTGTTACCCTTCCCTATTCGGTAAAGCCGAATGTTGATCCTGTGCAAGCATTTGTTGCCTCACTATCAAGTTGTCACATATTATTCTTTTTATCTATCGCGGCTAAAAGAAAATATGTTGTAGATTCATATATCGATAATGCTGTCGGCATTATGGAAAAAGATGAAATAAGATAAAAGGGTAATGACGAAAGTTACTTTAAGTCCATATATCCTATTTTATAGTGATAAAGAACCAATACTACTACAACTTGAAAAAATTCATTATTAAGTACTTAAGCTGTGTTTTATCGCTAATTCAGTAAAACTAAAATAATCATTGAGGGAATCAATGAGTCAAAACTTTAAATTTAGGGCGTTTTACAAATTATAGAAGTCATTATCCTTGCTATAGCTTTAAGTATGGATGCGTTTGCGATCTATATTAGCTTAGCTGCAACCAAGTAACACGATAAAATAGCACTATTAGGCATAATAGTGCTATTTTGGGATATCCCAAGGTATTATAACAATTATTGATTACTTTGGTGGTAAAGGCGTATTAACTTAGGTTGAATCTTATACGCCATATATTGCCTTTTTACTATTTCTTATTGAATCGAAAATGAGCTTTAATTTGTGCTCTGAAGGTATTGATAAAGATATAAATAAGATTACCCATCGCGTGTTATTGATACTAGCTATTGCTACCAGTATTGATGCAATAGCCGCTGGATTTAGCTTAACACTCTTACCTGTAAATCCTTTTATTACTTGTTTTATTATTGGTGTGATTACCTTTATTTTTAGCTGGCTAGGCGTTTTAGTAGGTACTAAAGGGAGAACATGGTTGGAGAGTAAAGCTGAGTTTGTTGATGGTATCACCTTAATAGCGATAGCAATAAAATTTCTTGTAACAGCATAATGAAATAAGTTGATTTAAATGACTTAGATTTTATCCTGTCCCTAAACAAAAAGTATCGTACTGAGCTATAGTATTCATTATTTCCTTTACTATCGTTATTAAATAGGAGGGTTTATTTATGCTACCCCGCGAAATGATTAATTATGTAGAGTTACCTGCAAAAAATATTCCTGCGACCAAAGCTTTTTTTGAACGAGCTTTCGCCTGGTCATTTATTGATTATGGTGAAGAATATACTGCATTTAGTAATTCAGGTATCGAAGGCGGTTTCTTTTTGTCTAAACTCGTTTCAAGTACCGCTAATGGCGCTTGTTTATTGGTTTTACTCAGTGATAATTTAGAAGCGACCGAACGACGCGTTAGAAGTGCGGGTGGTACTATTAGCCAAGCTATTTTTTCTTTTCCTGGCGGTCGACGTTTTCATTTTACTGAGCCGAGTGGCAATGAGCTGGCTGTTTGGTCACCACTAAAAGCCTTTATTGCTTAACAATATAAATTAACTATATAACTCAATTTATATAACTTCATTTCGACGTTTAACCGCTGATATTAATTGAAACGAAAAAGCCACGTCATTAAAACTAATTAATGACGTGGCTTTTTTATTTAATGTTTGGCGGTGTAATTATCTGCGCGTATTTACTTAGCTTTACTTATCGGTAAGTTATTACTCGTCCATTCATTGAAGTCACCTGATAAATGATCTAACTGATTAAAACCATTTTTTACCAGTACTTGCTTGGCAACTTCTGCTCTTCTACCTGAACGACAATAGATAACTACTTGCGTATTTTTAGCGCCAGATAATTCGGCTAATCGGGCTTCAAGCTCCTTATGTGGAATATTTACCGCATTAGGGATATGACCTTGTTCGAATTCTTCAACCGTTCTAACATCGAGCACTATAACTTGCTGCTCATTTTTCATAATCGTTTGTAATTGACTTTGACTTATATCTTTAGCAGTAACTTGCCCGGTAATAACCAGTGCTAAAATAAGCACGGTAGTAGCGATAATTTTTTTAACAAAACTATATTTCATCTGATGACCTTATTTATTATTTGAATCTACGTAATTTCAGCAACGTCAAGTACTTTACCTACTATACAGTATTCTAAAGAAAAGTAGCTTAGCTAAACGAAGCACTTGATTTATTTTTAGTAAAAACCATAATAATAGCTCCAAGTAATGCACTAGTACCAGCCATAATAAAAGTATTACTAGCACCTTCTCCGTCTAGCCAGAGTATTCCAGTAATATAGGCACCAATAGCGCCACCAATACCATACACGCCTCCTAAATAAATACCCTGCCCTCGACTTTGTTGCATCTTAGTAAAGTGCGAAGAAACAAATGCCATACTAGCACTATGATAAATAGCAAAACTAGCAGCGTGACCTAATTGTATTATAGCCAGCAAGACTATTGAGTCGGTAACTATCGGTATTAAAAACCAACGTATAGCTGTGATGCCTAAACTAAAAACTAATAAGATATTTAAAGAGAAGTATTTAAATAATACTCCCATATAAATAAAGGCAATAACTTCAGCAACGACACCTAAAGAAATAATTAAGCCAATGGTCAGTCCTGAATATTGAAGATCTCGTAAAAACAGCGCAAAAAATCCGTAATAAGGAGCGAAGCTAACTTGTAATAATAAACCAGCAATAAAAAAACAAATAAAACGGCCATCAATAATTTTATTAAGTATTGGAGTGGTTATACTGGTATTTTTTTGTACTGATTTTATCGGCTCCCTGGCAGTTAAAAACAAGGTACTGATCAATAAAAAGACTAAGGTAATAACACCTAATGTGATAAATACTTGATGACCTAATGCACTGATAGCTTCACCGGCTAATACCGCTAAAACAATAAACCCTAAACTCCCCCATAAGCGAATACGGGCATAGATTTTATTACTTTGCTTGATCGATTTTAACGTATGTACTTCTAATTGCGGTAAGATTGCTGTCCAAAATAAAGTAAAAAGTGCTAAGCAAAAAGTGATAGGCCAATAAAGGGAAAACCAATAAAGTAAGCTAAAACTAACCAGTGCTAATAATGCCCCGAGTCGAATGATAAAGAGCGGTTTATCTGTTTTATCAGCAAGTGTTGCCCATAAGCTTGGTGCAATTATTTTTGTCGCGGTAATTATGGCAAGAATTTCACCCACCTGGCGAGAACTAAACCCCTGTCCATCAAGGAAAATGGCTACATAGGGTGATATTAACCCCAATAAGGCAAAATAGAAGAAGTAATTCGAAGATAACCGAACAAACATCACGTTAAAAAATACCAAGCGTATAGCCTTATGATGATTGAAAAGTACAGTGATTAATTAAAAGAAACTAGGCTGATTGCTAAAGTATTCAGCCTAGTTTCTATACCTATTCTCATTTAAGATACAAGTTTCAGAGTCCTTGAGAAATTTCAATTCAAGGCGCTGTGATAAAATAATAGTTGATCCATTATAAGTAATAGTAACGATGAAGTGAAAGTACTCAAGGGCTTCTTCGTTGGTTTACAATGACTTAATATCGCGTTAAATAAGTAAACCATAGAATGACTATACTTAAACTATTTACCTTACCTAAAACCATTATAATTGCGACTGAGACCCTACATTTTGTTTGGTAACAGCTATAAGCTTGTTGTTATTTAACTTTCAATTTGTGGTGTATTGCATTGAACATCAGCATTTTGTCCACGATGACGTAAGAAATGATCCATTAATGTCAACGCCAACATTGCTTCAGCAATAGGTACAGCACGAATACCAACACAGGGATCATGACGGCCTTTGGTGATGATGTCAGTCGCTTTACCTGTTAAATCAACCGTTTTACCACTTACGCCGATACTTGATGTCGGTTTAAGGGCTAAATGAGCAATAATTTGCTGTCCTGAAGAAATTCCACCTAAAACACCACCAGAATGATTGGTTAAAAAACCTTCTGGAGTAAGCTCATCTCTGTGCTCTGAGCCTTTTTGATTTACCACGGCAAAACCATCGCCAACTTCAACACCTTTTACCGCATTGATACTCATCAAACCATGGGCAATATCAGCATCTAACCGATCAAAGACAGGTTCGCCTAATCCAACCGGTACATTATTTGCTACAACCATTACTTTAGCACCTATAGAATCTTTTTCTTTAATGATGCCACGAAGGTATTCTCCGAGCTGATCAATTTTAGTCTCATCAGGGAAGAAGAATAGATTATTTTCTACGCTAGCCCAATCAATGGTATTAACATCAAACGGTGCTCCATCTGGACCACTGGCAACTATGTCACCAATTTGGGTAACACAGGCTTTTATGGTCATACCAAATTTTTCAGCTAAATATTTTTTTGCTACCGCTCCAGCGGCAACACGCATAGCAGTTTCACGAGCAGAAGAACGACCACCGCCTCGATAGTCACGTAAACCGTATTTTTGCCAATACGTATAATCTGCATGACCTGGACGGAAACTGTCGGCAATATTGCCATAATCTTTTGAACGTTGGTCGGTATTTTCAATCATTAAGCCAATTGGTGTACCGGTAGTTTTACCTTCGAATACACCAGAGAGTATTTTTACTTCATCTGGTTCTCTTCGTGCTGTGGTATATCGAGAAGTACCAGGGCGACGTCTGTCGAGATCAATTTGTAAATCTGCTTCAGACAATTCAAGTCCTGGTGGGCAACCATCGATAATTGCGCCTAATCCTAAACCATGACTTTCACCAAATGAGGTGACTGTAAATAACTTTCCGAAGGTATTACCTGACATTGAACATTACCGCCTATTAATTTATTTTTAAAGCTACAAGTTCTAGCTTATTTTACTACCTAGCTTTCACTGTTCATTTTTCAAACTGCTGTTGTAGATAGCTACTAATTTTTTATTTTCTTGAGATTATTACTATTTAAGTGAAGCTAAAAACGTTTCTGTATGTTGTTCTAACTGCGCTTTATTTAACATAAAAACACCATGTCCACCGCGTTCAAAACTTAACCAGGTAAAATCAACCTCTGGATAGAGCGCTTCAACATGATACTGTGAATTACCTACTTCACAAATGAGTATGCCATCATCCTTGAGGTGGAGAGCACTCTCAGCCAAGATAACACGAACAATATCTAAACCATCTTCACCACAACCTAACCCCATTTTGGGTTCATGGGTAAATTCCGCCGGTAAGCTATCAATGTCTTCTTGATCAACATAAGGAGGATTAGTGACAATTAAATCATATTTTTGTGCAATAACCCCAGAGAAAACATCAGATTGAATTGGAATAACTTGTTCATTTAAACCATGGTTTTCAATATTAATTTCTGCAACATTTAACGCATCGATAGATAAATCGATGGCATCAACCTCAGCTTCAGGAAAATAACTTGCGCAGGCAATAGCAATACAGCCACTACCGGTACATAAATCTAAAATTCTTTTTGGTGGGTTTTTCTCACTGAAGTAAGGAGAAAAGTGTTTTTCAATTAATTCACCAATAGGTGAACGAGGCACTAAAACACGATCGTCGACATAAAATGGTAATTGCGCAAAATAAGCAAGGTTAGTAATGTAAGCAACTGGTTGTTGTGTTTCAATACGTTGCTCAAAAAGTGTTAAAATATTTTGCTTTTCATATTGAACTAAGCGACAAGTCATAACGTCTTGACTCATCTCCTCGGGCAAGGATAAAGCAAACATCACTAAGGTAAGTGCTTCATTTAAAGCATTGTCATTTCCATGACCATAAAAGAGCTCTGCTTGATTGAACAAACTAGCGCCATAACGACAATAATCTGCAACGGTGTGTAACTGCTCGGTAATCTCTGCGAAATTGGTATTACTCAATTTATCTTCCTCAAAAGTATTCTTATATCTTGCTGCATAAACTTGCAGTTTAATTATACAGCTTAACTGTGAAGCTCTATTTGTATGTTACATAAGTAGCTTAGCAGTATTAATTGTTATGTATTGGCACTAAAATGTTTTACACTGCATTGATGAAAAACAGAGCCCTAAAATCCAAACTTTCTGCAATTAAAGCCAAAGTTCGCGCGAATATTGAAGCGAGCGCGCAAAGCAAGATTCAAAAAAATAAAATGGCTGAGTCATTACGAAAAACTAATGAGTCTATTAACCCGGTATTAGACACAGTATTGCCTGATGAAAAAAAACTTTTTGCTGATGCTATCGGTCAAGTTAAACCATTGGTTATCGACACAGTTCGCTTAATTAAAAGAGGCTGTAAGTCTAACACTTCCCTAAAAAATGACCAAGAGTATAACAAGGCAAATAAGGCTATTGCGCAATTTCATTTTTCTGATGAATTTGAACCTAACTTAAATAAGCAAGGCCCGATGAAATATGTTCGTCAGGATGTTGACAGTTTTGAAGTTAAAAACTTACGCCGCGGCCATTATCGACCCGATCTTATTCTTGATTTACATGGTTTAGATCAGCACCAAGCGAAAAAAGAACTCGCGGCTTTACTCTTTGCTTGCCAAAAGGAACACGCCCAATGTATATGTGTTGTTCATGGCATAGGCTCACATATATTAAAGAATAAGGTGCCGCATTGGTTAGTTCAGCACCCTGATGTCATGGCATTTCATCAAGCACCATTAGAATGGGGTGGAAATGGCGCTATTTTGGCGTTAATCGAATTAAAAGATAAATATAATCGAGATTAATAGATACCTTGCACTGCTATTAACATAGTTCTATCGGTGAAATCAGACGTTGCAAGGTTCCTTGCATTCGCTCAATATCATAATCAATATGCGCAATGCCTGCCGTAGCAAAAATGGGGGCATTACCCGATTGCGTTAATTGCGCCACTAAATAGCTAACTAACGGCATGTGAGAAATAATTAGCAAGCTTGCTTCTTGCTTGGTTGACACTAGATTAGTGGTATCTTGCTGACTTATTGCTTTCAGTTCTAAGGCTGCTAGTTGCTCACTGCACCAACCATCAATAAAGTCATGTACTTGTTTAGCATCGCCTGATGGCGTAATAAAATCTAACGTAGTAATAGCACTTTGCATCATCGCAGTTGCAATAGCACACGTTTGTTGGGCTCTAATATAAGGGCTAACAAAGACTTGAACTGGATTAATCTGCATTTTTTGCAACCACTTCGCCATCATTTTCGCTTCAGTTTTACCTTCTGCGGTTAACGCTCTTTGGCTATCATCACGACTGCCCTGTGCAACAAAATTTTGCGCTTCGCCATGCCGCATTATATAAACTTGCATTAATTCTCTCGCCGACTTCTTATAGATTATGTTTGCGGATTATTTCAATTTCAGCTTATTTACAAGTTTATTAGCTAAAGTATTGAGTCTAAATTATTTTTGCGGCTATAGTAATAGAAATGAACTCGTATTAGTAACAACAGTTTAGAATAAATAGGCTTTTTTTTATTCCTATAAGTAATTAGGAATTGTTTTATCTCCCTGTGAAATTCAGAAACTATCCATATTCTCGTCAGACGCTTTGTTGTTAGATACCAACTCTATTAAGTTATTTTCCACTCAGCAAGGATTAAAAGGCTAAAAGGTAAAGCATTGATTGATGATAATGGTTACTCCCTTATCAAAATAAATAACGCTGCATATAAGCCTTTATCTTTTTATTAGGTACTCGCCCCTAGGAAGCTTATTAGCAAACTGATAACAGCACAAAATTAATGAAATATAGAAGAACTCTGTTTAACCAATTTTACTTATTATAAGCTCGCTAATATAGCTCTGAGTTAGAAATAAATTTAATAGAGTTGGTATAATGTGTTTTAGGAGCCTTAATGTTGAAGCAAAGTCCCAATGATTTAAAAGAATATCAGGCAATTACGCTAAACAATGGTTTACGCGTACTACTTATCCATAACGATGAAACAGCTAAGTCGGCTGCGGCTTTAGCGGTTAATGTCGGTCACTTTAATGATCCAAGAGATAGACAAGGTTTAGCGCACTTTTTAGAACACATGTTATTTTTAGGAACAAAAAACTTCCCTGATGGTAGTGAATATCAAAAATTTATCAGCCAGCATGGCGGTAATCATAATGCCTGGACTGGCACAGAACATACCTGTTTTTTCTTTGATATTACCGCAACACACTTTTCGTCTGCATTAGAGCGCTTTAGTGAGTTTTTTATTGCCCCTTTACTTGCGGATGATTTTGTCGTTAAAGAGCGTGAAAATATCGATGCTGAATTCACCTTAAAATTAAAAGATGATATAAGACGCTTATATGATGTTCACAAAGATACCATTAACCCTAAACACCCTTTCTCTCAATTTTCAGTAGGGAACTTAGATACCTTAGCTGACCGATGTGGTAAAAATATAAGCAAAGAAGTACAAGATTTTTTTCAACAGTTTTATCGCGCAGAGTATATGACTTTAGCACTTGAAGGACCGCAAGACTTAGGTGAACTTAAAAGTATAGCTGAACAACTGTTCTCTCCAATTAAGTCAGCCGAGTCAACACTACCAGCCGTTACTCAACCTTTATATTTACCCATGCATCAAAAAATTAAAATCGATGTATGTCCGGTTAAAAATGATCATCAGTTGATTATCAGTTTTGCTATGGAAAGTATTGATAAATATTATCTAGATAAGCCCGAGTCGATCCTTGCTTATTTATTAGGTCATGAAGGTGAAGGTAGTGTTTTATCATTACTGAAAAAATATCAATGGGCTTTAGCATTGACCGCTGGTTCAGGTATTAATGGATCAAATTTTAAAGATTTTAATATCAGTATCGCCTTAACGGAATTAGGTGAAGAACATGTTAATGAGGTAGTCGATATAGTCTTTACTTATATTGCACTACTCAAAAACACTAAAATAGCAGAACACTATTATCAAGAAAAGCAAAAAATTAGTAACCTCGCTTTTATTTATCATGAAAAAATGAGACCACTCGACAGTGTTAGTCAACTAGTTATCAATATGCAATATTACCCTGAAGAAGATTATATTTTTGGTGATTATGTGATGTCAGGTATGTCTATAGACAATATCAGTAAGTTACTCAGTTATTTACACGTAGATAATATGCGAATCATGCATGTCAGCCAGAAAAATAGTTTTTCTAAGAATAGCTTTTGGTACCAAGTGCCTTATCATGTAACACCCATATCTGAACAACAATTAGTTCACTGGCGCGATATTGAACTAACGGTTCAGGAACACACCCAAGGTCTGTATTTACCTGATGAAAATCCTTATATTGTTGAAGAGCCAATAATATATAACAGTGAAAAGAGTCAAAAATCTACTCAGGAAATAGCAGTTATTCCTGAAAAAATAGTAAATAAAAATGGACTGGTGGCTTGGTATAAACAAGATCACACATTTAAGGTTCCCAAAGGTTACTTATATATAGGTATTGATTCCCCTTTTATTGTCGCCAGTACATCGAATATCGCCATGACACGTTTATTTGTCGATTTATATACAGATACCGTGATTGAAGAAAATTACGAAGCAGAGTTAGCAGGCATTCATTATCATTTGTACGCCCACCAAGGTGGCGTAACAATGCAACTATCAGGTTATAGTGAAAACCAACATTTATTGTTAAGCAAACTATTAAAACGGTTGAAGAGTCATAAAGTAACTGAAGATCACTTTGATTTGTTCAAAAAGCAGTTGATTAAACATTGGCATAACAATGAAAAAAGTAAATCTATTTCACAATTATTCGCTACCCTTAGTTCGGTAATGCAACCTAATAATCCTGGCAGTAAAGCATTAGCACAAGGGCTTAGTCAGATAACTTTTAGTCAATATCAACAATTTACTACGCAACTATTTCAACAAGTGACATTAGAAGTGCTCGTACATGGTAATTGGTTGATTGGGCATGCCCAAAAATTATGCAAGACCATTGAAAAATCTTTCGAAGGTAATGTAAATGAAAAGTATGCCATGTTATGCCCTGTAACCGATATGACGAGCAAAGGAACACTATTATTGCCTATTAGCTTACCTGAACACGATCATGCTTGTGTTATCTATACCACGTTTGACAAAAAAGATGATAACTCATTAGCGCTTGCAATGATCACTAGCCACATATTATCGCCATTATTTTTCCAGCAAATGCGTACAGAAAAACAATATGGCTATTTAGTTGGAGTCGGTTATGTACCTATTAACAGCTATCCTGGCATCGCTTTTTATATTCAGTCGCCTCATTGTGATGCTTTTACCTTAGTAAAAGCTATGGATGAGTTTATTAGTAATAGTGTCAGTATTCTCGATGATATTGGTGATGAGCAGTGGCAACATTTAATGCAAGGTTTAGCGAGTCAATTACAAGAAAAAGACCACAATTTACGTATTAAAAGTCAGCGTTTTTGGACCGCTATTTGTAATAAAGATGAAGAGTTTGCCCACAAGGAAAACTTACTAGAGGCGGTTTTAAATCTAACACTATCAAAAGTAAAAACCTTTGTTAACAACAGCTTAGTTAACTCTTGTCAACCTGACCGATTTATTCTATATTCACAAAGTGATCTGCTAGAACAGGCACAAAAACCCAGCGGTGAAATAATTACAGATATGGCAGTTTTTGTAAAAGACAGTCCGATAAAGTACTAAAAATTAAGGGGTAAAGATAAAAAAGGCTACTGATATTAATTAAACAATTACGTTTAAAAAGTCTCAACAGCCTTCTTAATACTAATTTAACTACTTATTTAACTACTTATTTTAGTTAAACTATACGCCGTGATTGCTTAAAGCTAAGCGTAATAGCTTTGATCATTCTCTGCCATAGTCACCAAGGCTTCGCATGGCGTATAACGTTCACCATGTTGCTCTGCCCATTGACTTAATTGCGCAACAACAGACTTAGCGCCAATTTTATCAATATAGCGTAATGGTCCACCTAAAAAGGGTGGAAAACCAATACCGAAGATAGCACCAATATCAGCGTCTCTAGCATTACGCACTATGCCTTCATCAACACAGCGTGCCGCTTCATTTAGCATCATGTATGTACAACGTTTACTAATTTCTACTGCTGATAAACTTCCCATAGGCTTAATACTTAATAAGTCATAGATAGTCTCATCTATTTGTTTTTGTCCAGACTTAATCCCTTTAAGAGTATTTTGTATGGTTTTAGCGAAGCTATTCTTTTGATATTGATAAAAACCTTTACGTACTTTTTTACCTAAACGACCATCAGCAAGTAACTTATCAAACGCTGGTGGAGGAGAAAAACGATCACCTAAATCAGCTTGTAAGATTGGACCAATTTTAGCACCTACATCAATACCTACTTCATCAAGCAATTGCATAGGGCCAACAGGGAAACCAAATTTGACCAGCGCTTTATCAATTTCATCAATGGGCTCACCATCAAGCAGTAAAATAGCCGCTTCATTCATATAAGGCGCTAAGATACGATTGACATAAAAACCCGCTTTGTCTTTAACAACAATAGGTGTTTTACCTTGTTTCTTAGCAAAAGCTACCGTATTTGAAATCGTTTGGTCTGAGGTTGTGTCATGGGGAATTATTTCTACTAACGGCATTTTATCAACCGGTGAAAAGTAATGTAGTCCAATAACATTTTCAGGTCGTTTCGCCTTAGCAGCAATGTTACCAATGGGTAAACTAGAGGTATTACTGGCAAAAATAGTTTTATCATTACCGTAGGCTTCAACTTCAGCCACCATTTTTTGTTTCAAGGTTAAATCTTCAAAAACGGCTTCAACAACAATATCAAGGGCTTTAAAGCCTGTGTATTCAACACTACCAGTGATCATTGCTAACTTTTTTTGCATTTCACTGTTAAGTAAAAATCGACGTTTAACTTTTTTATTCAGTATTTGATAACTATATTTTAATGCTTGGCTAATACCCTTGTGGCTAATATCTTTAACTCTTACGGGAACATTGGCTTTAGTAGCAGTAACAAAAGCAATGCCACCACCCATTAAGCCGCCACCTAAAACGCCTACTTTTGCTATTTTTTCTGGCATAACATCAGCAACACCCTGCTCTTTTTTCATTGCTGTGGTAGCAAAGAATAGCTGGCGTAACTGCGCAGACTCATCACTCATAACTAAATCAGCAAAATGCTCAGCTTCTAACTTATAGCCATTTTCCGAGGAAAACTCGATACCCGTACGAATACAATCAATAATTTTAGCGGGTGCTGGATAATTACCCTGAGTTTTTGCTAATACAGTCTTTTGCGCTTGTTGATAAACAATATTTCGACCAACCGCATTATTTTCTAACAACTTATCCATCAAGCCTTGCTTGCGCCCAACAGACTTTTTACCGCGTTTTTGCAACGATATCGCTAATTGCTCTGCTACGTTAAGCAAAACACTGTTTGGCACAACATCATCAACTAAGCCTGACTTCAGAGCTTGTTTAGCACGTAATTGTTTACCCGTAAGCATCATGTCTAACGCTTTTTGTAAGCCAACTAACTTAGGTAAGCGTTGCGTACCACCACTACCGGGCAATAAGCCTAACTGTACTTCAGGTAAACCCAATGCTGTTTTAGGGTTATCGCTACAAACCCTAGCATGACATGCCATAGCAAGCTCTAAACCGCCACCTAAACAGGTACCATCAATAGCAGCAACAATAGGGATAGGTAATTGCTCCAACAGCGAAAATATTCGTTGTCCTTGACGAGATAAGGCAACAACTTCTTCACGGCTTTGACACGCATCAAGCATATTGATGTCAGCGCCAGCAACAAAAGAGTTTTTCTTACCGCTACATAATACAATGCCATTAATTGATTTATCAGCTTTAATTTCAGCTAATACCACATTGATTTGCTCAGAAAACTCTGCTTTAAGCGTATTAACATTTTCACCAACAACATCAATCACTAAATGAGCGATACCATTATCATGTCGAACTAAAGTAAAGGCACTGTCGGTTGATTCAACAGAAGTAGCTTCATCAATCACTTTATCATGTAGTGCTTCAATAACAACGCTACTTTTAGTATTCACCGCTAGCTGCTCAGCGGTGTTCATTGCTTCGTTAGTTACTTCAGTGTTTGCGTCTGTACTTACTTCGGTATTTTCCGCGCTATTATTTGAATTTATTTTTTCAGTCATTAATCTGTCTCCACAATCATTGCTGCGCCTAAACCACCTGCAGCACAAGCCGTAGTTAAACCAACACCACCGCCACGACGATTTAATTCATTAAGGGTTTGGGTAATAAGTCTAGCGCCAGTTGCCGCAAAAGGATGCCCATAAGCTAGCGAGCCACCCATAACATTAAACTTATCCATATCAATATCACCAATTGCTTGATCACGACCAAGGTGTTCTTGAGCAAATTTTCTACTCGCAAACATTTTCATATTAGCTAATGCTTGCGCAGCGAATGCTTCATGCATTTCAATTAAATCTAAGTCTGCTAAGTTCATACCCGCTCGTCGCAAAGCAATTGGCGTCGCATAACTTGGGCCCATCAGCATATCTTGCCAAACATCAATAGCGGAAAAACCAAAACTACGAATGTAACCTAATGGTTTATAACCTAATTCTTTCGCTCGCCCTTCACGCATTAATAAAATAGCCGCGCCACCATCGGTTAATGGTGTACTTGTTGCTGCGGTCACTGTGCCATGTTTGCGATCAAAGACGGGCTTTAATTTAGCATAACTTTCTAACACTGAGTTTTCTCGAATACAGTTATCTTTATCAATAAATCTTTTATAAGGTTCTGCATGTACCGCCATGACTTCAGCGGCTAATTTACCTTCTTGCCAGCTCTGTGTCGCTAACGTGTGTGACCTATGTGCTAAAGCATCTTGATCTTGACGAGATATTTGATAAGTCTTCGCCATTTGCTCTGCCGTTTGTCCCATAGAAATTCCGGTAGAGTATTCTGCTACTGCTGGTGAAACGGGTAATAAATCTTTTAAACCAAGACGGCTAAGTAATGAAAGCTTTTGCCCAAAGGTTCTTGCCTTGGTCAAATCAACTAACGTACGAGCAAGATGTTTAGAAACGCCTATTGGTGCGACTGATGATGAATCAGCACCACCAGCAATACCGACATCAACGTGACCAGCCATAATAGATTCAGCAACATTGACCGTTGATTGGAAACTCGTCGCACAGGCGCGAGAAACACTGTAAGCATCAGTATTAACATTCATGCCGGTACCTAAAACGATTTCACGAGCAATGTTTGGCGCTTCCGGCATTTGCACTACTTGACCAAAAACAAGCTGATCAATTATTCCTGGGTCAATGTCGTGTTTTTGCAATAATTCGTTAACAACGATTTTGCCCAAATCAACTGCTGGTATGCCATGAAAAGCCGTTGCTTGTTTAGCAAACGGAGTACGCAAGCCTGCAACAATTGCTATGCGCTCACCCGTAGAAGTTGTTAGTCTTTTTATTGTCATTTATTACTCCACTCACTCAGTATCTATAATTCAAATATATTCAAAACCAAGAGGTCTGACCTCTTGAAACTATCTTGATTCTAACTAACTTTTGAAAAAATTCAATCATTACCTGAGATCAAAAAAGGCAAATATCAACTTTCCACGCCTTACTGATATAGATATTCGTTAAATTTTGTTACCTATCACTTGTTTTCTTTTATAAAAACCTTATATAAAATACCATATTAACTTTCCCTTAGTATAACGGCTAGATAAAAAAACACTGCGACATAAGTGTAAGATTACGTTATCACTAAGTTTCATCTTTTAACGACCAATATTATAAGAATTTATCCGTATGGCAATTGAACATTTTTCTACCTTAAAACAACATTTATCTTCACAAATTATTGGTCAAGAAGCGTTAGTTGAGAATTTGCTTATTGCCCTATTAGCTAATGGTCACTTAATTGTAGAAGGTCCGCCAGGTTTAGCAAAAACCCGTGCGGTTAATGCCTTAGCGCAAGGATTAGAAGCTGATTTTCATAGAATACAGTTTACCCCTGATTTATTACCCGCAGATCTAACCGGTACCGATATTTATCGTCCTGAAGATGGCACCTTTGTTTTTCAACCGGGTCCTTTGTTTCAAAACTTAGTGCTTGCTGATGAAATTAACCGTGCCCCTGCTAAAGTTCAGTCGGCTTTATTAGAAGCGATGGCCGAAGGACAAATAACTGTTGGTCGTAAAACCTATAACTTACCTGAGTTGTTTTTAGTGATGGCAACGCAAAACCCGATTGAACAAGAAGGAACTTATCCACTACCCGAAGCACAATTAGACCGATTTTTGATGCACATTGAAATAGGCTACCCTGACGCGGAAAGTGAGTTAGCAATACTTAAATTAAACCGTGGTGAAGCGTTAACATCAAATGCAAATCATGGCGATAAAACAACAGAGAAAAAAGAAAATAGCTTACGTGCATTAAGTCAGAGCGAAATTTTTTCTGCGCGTGAACAAGTATTGAATATACATATGGCTCCTTCCATAGAGAACTATATTGTTGATTTGATTATGGCAACTCGTCAACCTGAAAAGTATGACGATAAGTTAGCAAGTTGGCTTGCCTATGGTGCTAGTCCACGTGCCACCATTGCTTTAGATCGCTGTGCCCGAGCCCGTGCTTGGTTACATAATCGTGATTTTGTTAGCCCTGCAGATATTCAAGCCGTTTTCCACAATGCCCTTAGACATAGAATTTTACTCAGCTATCAAGCTGAAGCAGAAGGTATTACCTCGAATCAAGTACTTGATCATATTTTAACCCTAGTTGCTGTTGCTTAATTTTTGATTATTAACAATTAACTGATAGTGTTTAGCCGTTATAACCTAGTTGTTGTAACGCTAATTACTTTCCATCGCTGCACTTTAAAATATAAAATGAGCAAGTAGAGTTACTTTATGTGGTTTAATCGTCAAAAAACATCGTCTTCAAAAAGTTTGAACAATGAGGTAGCGCAATCCTTACTCACGGGCTTATATAGTAATGGCATAGATTTATCGATGCAGGAACTATTACAGTACCAAAGTAAAAGCCGTTTGATTGACTTAGCGGGTAAAAAGAATATTCGTGGCAAACAATCGGGTAATTATTTATCCCGTAGTAAAGGCCGTGGCATGGAGTTTGATGAAGTTCGTCATTACCAAACCGGTGATGATGTTCGTGCTATTGACTGGCGTGTCACTGCTCGTACTGGCAAAACCCACACTAAACTTTTTAGAGAAGAAATAGAAAGACCGGTATTGATTGCCACTGATTTGAGCCAAAATATGCATTTTGGCAGTAAACTTCTTTTTAAATCAGTGCAAGCTTCCCATTTAGCGGCGCTTATTGCTTGGCATGCAAAAAGTCGCGGTGATCGTATCGGTGGTTTAGTGTTTTGTGACGAACAGCATATAGAATTAAAACCACGTAGTCGTAAAGCCGGTGTGTTGCATTACTTACATGCGTTAACCACGTTAAATAATCAAAAAAAACAAAATAGCGTTGAAGCAAATAACGCTGCCTTAAATGATGAGCAAGCGTTAAACGACGACCTTACCTCAGAGCAAAAATCTCATTCTTTCGGTCTATCTCATTTTGAACAACATTGTGCACGATTACGACATCTTGCCAAGCCAGGAACGCTTGTTTATTTGATCTCCGATGGTCATGCACTTCGCGATCAAAAAAACTGTGTACATGCTTTAAGACACCTGAGCCAAATTAGCAAACATTGTGAATTAGTCATTTGTCTAGTTAGTGATCCCCTAGAGCAAAAGTTGCCTGACAGCACGCTAAAGTTAGCGGTAACCATTACCGATGGACAGCGTCGTCAACAGTTAACATTAGGCGATAAAAATACTGCAGTTAAGTATCAACAACAAGCTTTTGAACAAGGTGAAAAGATGCAGTTACTGTTGCAGTCAGCAGGTGCTCGCGTCATTCACTTTAGTGCTGGCGATACCCTTGAGCAGCAATTAAAATATAGTGGAGCCTCTTTATAATGGCTATGACAAACTCTCCGACCTCGCCTGGTCAACCTTCTTTAGATCAAGCAGTACAATTGCATGATATTCATCTACCCGAGCAAGTAAGTAATTACCCTATCGCACCGGGTTGGTGGCTATTGTTAGTAGTTATTGTTATTAGCGCAGTATGGTCTTATAAGAAATTCAAAAAAAGTAAACGTTTAAATGCCAGTAAACAGCAGGCATTAAGCATACTCAAGAATAATCCATCCATGGGTGCTAAAGAATGCCTAACTTTATTAAAATGGGCGGCAATGCAGTACGTTAATCGTCAACAATTAGCCAAATTATATGGCGATAATTTTCAAGACATTTTAATGAAGCAATTACCTGAAAAACATCAAGCGAGCTTTATTAAGTTAAGTAACGCTGCTTTTATAGCACAATACCAAGCTTCACAAATTAGAGTAGAATCAGCAGTAATAAGTGAGATTGATAGTGATTGCTTGCAAGCTACTAAACTTTGGCTAACCCATGCACTTCCTATTATAAAACCGCTTATTATTGATGAACCTTTACCTATTAATCAATCATTAAGTGCTAATAAATTGATTACACCACAACGAGAAAAACAACAAGAAAAGGAGTTAAGCGCATGATAAGTTTTGCTTGGCCCTGGTTGATTGCCTTATTACCGCTACCGTTGATTATCTATTTTCTCCCTGCTAAAAAAAGTACTAGCCAACAAAGCGCACTTATCATGCCTGTAGTTATTAATATATCGAGTAATTCGGTTAGCGATCAACAAAAACGTAAAGCACCACTAATTGTTTTATCACTTTGTTGGCTTTTACTAATAATGGCTATTAGTAGGCCACAATGGCTTGGTGAAGCAATTGATATACCAAGTGAAGGTCGTGAAATGATGATTGCCGTCGATCTTTCTGGCAGTATGGAAATTGAAGATATGAGCCTTAATGGTCGTAATGTAAACCGTTTACAGATGCTGAAAGTTGTTCTCGGTGATTTCATCGAGCGCCGCGTAAGTGATCGCCTTGGTTTAATCTTATTTGCTGATGACGCTTATATGCAAACACCGATGACCTTTGACAGAAAAACAGTAAAACAAATGTTAGATGAAAGTGAGCTCAACCTCGTCGGTAGAAAAACAGCTATTGGTGATGCTATCGCGCTAGCAGTAAAACGTTTTGATGCAAAAAAAGAATCTAACAAAGTCTTATTATTATTGACTGATGGTCAAAACACCGCTGGCAAGATTACCCCTGAGCAAGCATTAGAATTAGCGGTTGCAAAAGGTATTACGATTTACACGATAGGTATTGGCGCCGATGTCATGTTGCAACGCTCACTTTGGGGCACACAACGTGTTAATCCTTCAAGTGATTTAGACGAACAAAGTTTAACGAATATTGCAA
Organism: uncultured Colwellia sp.; assembly: GCA_913049915.1. GTDB lineage: Bacteria > Pseudomonadota > Gammaproteobacteria > Enterobacterales > Alteromonadaceae > Colwellia. The sequence goes on along the minus strand of CAJWZC010000031.1, from coordinate 1,944 downwards.
AAAAAACAGGTGGCCAATATTTTCGCGCCCGTGATAGTCAAAGTATGGGTGAAATATATAGCTTATTAGACAAACTTGAGCCTATCGAGCAAGAGCAACAACAAATGCGTCCACTTAGCGCTTTATATTATTGGCCACTGGCTTTTGCTGCCCTGCTGTGTTTTGTTTATTTACTAAGTTTACATTTCAGTTTTTTATTACCCGCTAAAAGCACAAAGAGAAACATGAATAAGAATAATGCTCACGCTATGGGGGGAAAATAATATGTCAGCTCAACAGACAAATATATTCACTGACTTCACCCAGGCAGTTAGCGACTTCACCCTTGAAGGTCTAAACTTCGATGCTATAGTCAATAACTTTCATTTTATTCGTCCTTGGTGGTTATTAGCCTTTTTCGCGTTATTTTTAGTATTATTTTTATTGAAAAGAATTCGTTATTACCAATCACCTTGGCAGCATTTTTTACCTAGTCACTTAGCTAACGCTTTGTTGGAAAATTCGCATAATCAATCAGGTAAAACAACTCATTCAACAAAAGTATCATCACAAACACGTTATTGGTTAAAACCAACCATTATGGGTTGTTGTATAATTTTTGCTCTCGCAGGACCTGCTTGGCAAAAATTACCACAGCCAGTTTATCAACTAGAGCGTGGTGCTGTGCTTATCATGGATATGTCCTATTCCATGTATGCAACGGATGTAAAGCCTAATCGATTAACCCGTGCACGTTATAAAGCTATTGATTTACTTAAAAAAATAAACGAGGGTGATGTGGGTTTAATTGCCTATGCTGGTGATGCATTTATTATTAGTCCGTTAACGCAAGATATTAAAAATATAGAACTACTACTACCTTCATTGTCACCTGATATTATGCCGATTCCTGGGGCAAATGCGTTAGCAGCATTAATATTAGCGGATCAAACATTAAAAAATTCTGGCCATATCAGTGGTGACATCTATTGGTTTACTGATGATATTGATAATGAAGAAATGTCAGATGTCTATGATTGGGCAAACGATAATAACCATAAAGTGAATATTTTAGGTGTTGGTAGTAAAACTGGCGCGCCAATAAAGCTTAGTAGCGGCAAATTACTAAAGGACAATAGAGGAGCTATCGTCATTCCTAAATTACCTGAAAGTAGATTATCAGCCATTGCTCAACGTGGTCGCGGCGTTTATCAAACCATGACAAATGATGACGCTGATATTAAAGCGCTGACGGCTCACTTAAGCGTTAACCTTGATGACAGCCTAAACTCGCAGACATCAAATAATTCAAATGAAGCTAAGAGTAAACAAGCGATACAAGGTGATCAGTATCAAGAGCAAGGTCCTTGGTTATTACTTATCATACTGCCACTACTGTTAAGTTATTTTCGACGCGGGACCAGTATATTGGTAATAAGCTGGCTTATGCCGCTGACCTTGTTATTTAGTTTCACCACGTTCAGTCCTAACAGCTATGCCACTGAGTCTAACAATTCACAAAACTCTGCGCCGTCTGCTGCACTGGCCGCGAATACTGAAGCTACTCAATCGACAAGCGAGTCTAACGGCAAGCCTATTAATGAACCTAACGTTAGTGGCGCTAGTCAACTTTGGCAAGATTTATGGCAAACGTCAGATCAACAAGCACAGCAGCACTACCAACAAAAAGACTATCAACAAGCCGCTAAGCAATTTGATGACAGTCAATGGCAAGGTAGTGCCCACTATAAAGCCGGTGATTATGAGCAAGCATTACAAGCCTTTCAAAAAGGTGATAGCGCTCAAGCATTCTATAACCAGGGCAATTCACTAGCGCAGCTACAAAAAGTTGATGAAGCAATTGAAGCCTATAAAAAAGCACTGGAAAAAGATCCTAACTTAGAAGATGCCAAAGATAATCTAGCAAAACTAGAAGCGCTTAAGAAACAGCAAGAAGAACAGCAA